>CAZDGO010000076.1:4674-8673 GCA_964504825.1 uncultured Gaiellales bacterium | reverse complement strand
ACGCCGTCCAGAAGCCGACCCACTTACACTTCATCGTCAACCTCCACGGCACCCGCGACCCTAGCGGGAGCCCTCGCCTGCCTTTGATCCAGTCTACCCTGTCTTGTGCACGTAGTCGTAGACTTCGCGGGCAACCTTGCCGGGCAGCCCCGGAACGGCTTCCAGCTCTTCACGAGAGGCCAGGAGGAAGCGCTCGGGAGAGCCGAAGTGGCGAAGTATGGCCGCCTTTCGCTGCCGTCCCACCCCGGGTAGACCGTCGAGCAGGCTGTCAGTGGTCTGGGCGGACCGTCGCCGCCGGTGGAACCCCACGGCGAATCGGTGGGCCTCGTCGCGCACGCGCTGCAGAAGAAGCAGCGCCGGCGAGTCTCGATCCAAGACGAGGGGAGCCGATCGTCCGGGAAGGAACACCTCCTCATCTCGCTTAGCCAGGGAGATGACCGGCACCACTTCGTCCAGTCCGGCCTCAGTCAAGGCCATGACGGCCGCGCCCAACTGACCCTTCCCCCCATCGATCAGCACCAGATCGGGGACGGCTTCGAACGACGGGTCGTACTCGCCGGCATGGGACACCCCGACGGCGCGGGTGAACCGGCGGAGGAGGACCTCGTGGATCGAGCCCACGTCGTCCTGCCCATCGGTCGAGCGGATGACGAACGACCGGTAGTCGCTCTTGCGCGGTACACCACCCTCGAAGACCACCATCGACGCGACGATGTGCTCCGAGCCGAGGTTGGAGATGTCATAGCCCTCTATGCGTATCGGCGGGCCGGCCAGGGCGAGCACCTCCTGGAGCGACGTGAGCGCTCCATACCTGTGCTCACGGGTACGTTCGGCGCGCAGCCGGTCGTGCTCCAGCGCAAGCGCCGCGTTCCTGTCGGCCAGTTCTTGCAGGCGGCGCTTGTCGCCGCGTTCGGCAGTGCGCACGTTCACCTTGGCCCCGCGCAGACTTTCGAGGAACGTCGACAGACCCTCCAAACCGCCTACCGAGCGCGGCACCACCACTTCCCGGGGAACCACCAGCGCGGTCGAGTAATACTCGCCCACGAAGCGCTCGAGGACCTCCGAGGGTGCGGCCCCTTCCACGTTGACCAGGCTGAAGCTGCGGCGGTCGCAGAGGATGCCGTCGCGGGTGATGAACACCTGCACGTTCGCTCCGTGCTCGTCCATAGCCATGCCGATGATGTCCGCGGCGCCCAGCACGCTGGATTGCACCTGTTGGCGCTCCAGAACATGGCGTAGCGCCTCCAGACGATCGCGATAGAGAGCGGCACGCTCGAAATCGAGGGCGCCGGAAGCCTCCCGCATCTCCGCCTCGATGTCCTGCGCCACGTGCGCGTGCCGCCCGGAGAGGAAGTCGACCACGCGGCCCACGACCACCGCATACTCCTCCAACGTGATGCCGTCCACACACGGCGCCAGGCACCGCTTGATGTGGTATTGCAGGCACGGAGACCCGCTCGAGCGGCCGGGCCGGGCACCGCGACATTTGCGGAACGGGAAGATACGGCCCAGGATGTCCAGGGTCTCGCGCACCTTGGCGGCGCCGGCGTAAGGGCCGAAGTACTGGTTGCCCCTCCTGTGAGGCTGACGGGTGAACAAGATCCGAGGGAACTGGTCCTCTTGGGTGACCACGATGTACGGGTATGACTTGTCGTCGCGGAGCCGGATGTTGTACTGGGGGCGATGCCGCTTGATCAGGTTGTGCTCGAGGAGGAGCGCCTCTACTTCGGAAGAGGCCACGATCCACTCGAGCGACCGTGCCCGGTCGACCATCTCGGCCACCTTCGCGGGCACCCTGTGTGCGCTCTCTTCGCGCGCGGCGGGCAGGTAGCTCGCCAGCCGCCGACGCAGGGACAGGGCTTTGCCCACATACAGCACTGGGCCGCCCTCTTCCCGGAACAGATACACGCCGGGAAGATCGGGGGCCTCCCGCATTTGTCGTTCCAGCTCAGCTGAGGTATTCACATCGCGCGCAACGGCCGCTCAGCCGGTCGGGGCCACGTCCTTGACAACCGGTGGCACGGCCACGGTGTTGTAGCCGGAGTCCACGTGCATCACCTCTCCGGTGATGCCACGGCCCCAGTCACTCAGAAGCAACAGAGCGGCGTCGCCCACCTCATCGGGGGTCGTCGACCGCCGAAGCGGGGCGTTCTGCTCGTACCACTCGAATATCTTGCGGAAGTCCCCGATACCGGCGGCGGCCAGAGTGCGGATGGGACCGGCCGAGATAGCGTTGACGCGGATGCCCCGCGGCCCCATGTCGGCGGCAAGATAGCGTACGCTCGCCTCGAGGGCGGCTTTGGCCACGCCCATGACATTGTAATGAGGGATCGTTCGTTCGGCGCCCAGATAGGTCAGTGTCAACACCGACCCGCCTTCGCGCATCAGAGGCATGGCCGCACGGGCGCAGGCCGCAAGGGAGAACACCGACACATCCAACGCCACGTGAAAACCCGCACGTGAGGTGTCGAGGAACATGCCTTTGAGCTCGTCCCTGTTGGCGTATGCAACGGAGTGCACCAGGAAATCGAGGGAGCCCCAGCGGCGTCCGATCTCAGCGAATAGTTCGTCGATCTCTTCATCAGAACGAACGTCGCAGGGCAGGACGATGTCGGAACCCACCTCGGCCGCCAACGGACGCACCCGCTTCTCGATAGCCTCCCCCACGAACGTGAACGCCAGCTCGGCACCCTCGCGTCGGGCGGCCTGGGCGATCCCCCACCCGATGCTCCGGTCGTTCGCTACTCCCATGATGAGGCCTCGACGGCCCTCCAGAACACCTCCCATGCACCCTCCTCAAAACCGGACGTTGCCCGGGATCATCGCACCCACAAGGCGCGGTTGTTGTCGAGGCCAGGATATCAGAGGGCGATGCGCATGATGTACGATGGCGATACCGTAGCTCTCAGCCGACGATCGGAGCGACCGCCACATGGACGAAATCAGGAGACTACTCACTCTCTTCGCCGACGCCCATGGCGTGTCCGGCTACGAAGGGGAACTATCAGCGCTCCTCTCCCGGGAACTCGAGGCTCTCGTAGACGAGGTGAAGGTCGACGGCATGGGCAACGTGGTGGGCGTCCGCCGCGGTGATGGCCCGACCATCATGATCGCCGCCCACATGGACGAGATCGGCTTCATGGTCAAGTACATCGACGAGAAGGGGTTCCTGCGCTTCGTCCCCTTGGGCGGCTGGTTCGACCAGATGGTGCTGGGACAGCGGGTGGTCGTTCACGGCCGCGACGGGCGTCTCACCGGGGTGATCGGGTCGAAGCCGCCCCACATCATGGACGAGGAAGAGCGCAAGAAGATCGTGAAGATCAAGGACATGTTCATCGACGTGGGCGCGACCGACGCCGAGGACGCGGCTTCCCTTGGGGTCGAGATCGGGTCGCCTGTCACGGCCGACTGCTCCATGACCACCTTGGCCCACGACCTGGTGACCGGCAAGAGCTTCGATGACCGGGCCGGCGTCGTCATGATCCTGTCGGCGCTGCAACGGCTCAAAGACAAAGACGTCCGGGCCACCATCTACGCGGTGGGCACCGTGCAGGAGGAAGTGGGCCTCAAAGGGGCGCGGGTTAGCGCCTTCGGCCTGGAACCCGACGTGGCCCTGGTCTCTGAGGTGACTATCCCCGGCGATCACCCCGGTGTGACCAAAGAGCAGCGTCACGTCGCGCTGGGGAAGGGGCCTGTGATAACCGTGGTCGACGCCGATGGACGGGGCGTCATGGTGCCGCCACGCGTCGTCGATTGGCTGCGCGCGGCGGCCGACGCGGGCTCGCTGCCCTACCAGCTCGACGTGGGCAGCGGCGGGACGACCGACGCCACCGCGATCCACCTGACCAAGACCGGCATCCCGACCGGGGTCATCAGCGTCCCTACACGCTACATCCACTCACCGATAGAAGTCTTGTCCATCGCCGATGTGGATCAGGCGGCCGAACTCATCGCGCAGGCGATCCTCACCGCACACAAGCACCTATAGGAACACCTCGG
>CAZDGO010000076.1:0-4574 GCA_964504825.1 uncultured Gaiellales bacterium | reverse complement strand
GGGCCGGCCGCCCTCAGCCTAGGCAGTCGAGTCGCGCATAGACGAGCGCAGGCGAAGGATAGCCGCCAGACTCTCGTCGCGCTCTCGCACCAGCTCGACCATGCCGCGACCGCCGGTCTCCTCAGCGAGGCCCGCCTCGAGCACGTCGGCCGTATCGTCCGGGAACGCCGTCCACGTGGCCAGATCGCGCAACATGCCTTCTTTGACGTCCACCAAGTGATCCAGGTGACCGCGGATGCCACCGGCGCCGCCACCCAGGTGGTAGAGCAGGTGGGGACCCATCACCGCCCAGCGTAGACCGGGGCCGTTGCGCAAGGCGCTGTCGACCTCTTCTACGCTGGCGACCCCGCTACGGACCAACTCCACCGCCTCTCGCCACAGTGCCGCCGAAAGTCGGTTGCCGATGTAGCCGGGCACATCCCGGTGGACGACCACCGGCGTCTTGCCCACCGACCGATAGAAGGCCCGCGCCCGCTCGATCGTTTCCGGTGCCGTGAGCGCTCCCGCCGCCAACTCCACCAGAGGAACGAGATGGGGAGGATTGTAGGGATGCGCGGCCAGGCACCGCTCGGGTCCGAGCACCCCCTCCTGGATCTGGCTGATCGACAGACCGGATGAGCTGGTGGCGAGGAGAGCATCCGCCGGAGCGTGCTCGGCGGCGAGCCGAAAGACCGCGCGTTTGACGGCCAGATCCTCGGTCACGCATTCCTGCACATGAGACACTGCGGCGAATGTCTCCGTGGGATCGGTCAGCGCACGCATCCGGGCCAGCCCGGCCTCGGCCACTGAGGCCACCGCCAGCCCCTGGTCGACCAGGAACCGAGCCATTCCCTCGGCCCGCACCTTGCCGGCCAGAGCGGCAGACTCGTCCCGATCGTACAACCGCACTTCCAGACCGTGCGCCGCGAACAGAGCGGACCAGCTGGCGCCTTGGAGACCCCCACCTATGACCGCTATGGCACTCAAGAGCCGCTCAAGCGTGGGTACCCGACCGCCCTCAGACTCTCGGCGACCTCCGCGAGAACCGCCGGGTCGTCGATGGTGGAAGGCACGGTGTAGGGCTCGCCGTCGGCGATCTTCCGTACGGTCGCCCGGAGGATCTTGCCCGAGCGCGTCTTGGGCAGACGGCGCACGACAGTCGCCGTCTTGAACGACGCCACCGCGCCGACCTGCTCGCGGATCATGCGGACCACCTCCGCGGCGATCTCCGCCGGGTCTCGGCAAACTCCGGCCTTGAGCACGCACAGCCCGATGGGAACCTGACCCTTGAGGCTATCGGCCGCACCCAACACTGCACACTCGGCCACGTCGGGGTGCTGAGCGATGACTTCCTCCATCCGCCCCGTGGAGAGCCGGTGGCCCGCCACATTGATGACATCGTCCACTCGCCCCATGATGAAGAGGTAGCCGTCTTCGTCGACGTAGCCACCATCGCCCGTGAAATAGTAGCCCGAATACGCGCTGAGGTAGCCTTCGACGAACCGACGGTCGTCCTGCCACAAAGTCGGCAGGCATCCCGGCGGCAGGGGAAGCTTGATAGCCAACATGCCCTCCTGGCCCGGTCCCAGTACTCGGCCCTCGGCGTCGAGGATCTGTACATCGAAACCGGGCACGGCTTTCGTGGGGGATCCCGGCTTGAAAGCGAAAGGCTCGATGCCCATGCAGTTCGCGGCGATAGGCCAGCCCGTCTCGGTCTGCCACCAATGATCGATCACCGGCACCTTGAGCAGATCGCCGGCCCAGTGGTACGTGTCGGGGTCGAGGCGCTCCCCCGCAAGGAACAGATATCTCAGCCGGGAGATGTCGTAGTGCGCTAGAAGAGCGCCGGTCGGATCGTCCCGCTTGATGGCCCGAAAGGCTGTGGGAGCAGTGAACAAAACATCCACCCCGTGGTCGCGGATCACCCTCCAGAAGGCTCCGGCGTCGGGCGTACCGACCGGCTTGCCCTCAAATAGGATGGTAGTGCAGCCGGCGAGCAGGGGCGCGTAGACGATGTAGGAGTGGCCCACCACCCAGCCCACGTCGCTCGCAGCCCAGTAGACGTCGCCGGGCCGAACGTCGTAGACGTGCTGCATCGACCACCGTAGCGCCACGGCGTGGCCCCCGTTGTCGCGCACCACGCCTTTCGGCCCGCCCGTCGTCCCCGACGTGTACAGGATATAGAGCGGATCGGTAGGTTCCACGCTCACACATGCCACCGGCTCGGCCGCCGCCTCCGCTTCCTCCCAGGTGAGGTCTCTGCCCGGGATCAACGCCGCCTCGGCCTGGGGGCGCTGCACGATCACGCACGTGCGGGGCTTGTGCACCGCAAGAGCGATCGCCTCGTCAAGCAGGGGCTTGTACTCGATGATCCGGTTGACTTCGACTCCACATGAGGCCGAGACGACTACGGCCGGCTTGGCGTCATCGATGCGCACCGCCAGCTCATGGGGTGCGAATCCGCCGAAGACGACGGAGTGGACCGCGCCGATGCGGGCGCAGGCCAGCATGGCGATGACCGCCTCGGGGATCATTGGCAGGTAGAGGAGTACCGTGTCGGCCTTCGCTATTCCGAGCGAACGTAGAGTCCCGGCGAACAGCGCCACCCGTTCAGTCAGCTCCCGATAGGAGTAGCGCGCTACCGTGGCGGTCACCGGGCTATCGTAGATGAGAGCCGTCTGCTCACCCCGCCCGGTCTCGACGTGGTAGTCGAGGCAGTTGTGGCACGTGTTGAGACGCCCGCCCGTGAACCAGCGGTAGAACGGTGCCTGGGTTGCGTCGAGAACACGGTCCCAGCGCTTGTCCCACTGGACGGCGTCCGCCGCCTCCCCCCAGAAACCCTCCGGGTCCTCGACCGACCGGCGGAACGTCTCTGCGTAGTCCTTGCTGACCTTGCCCTGGGACACCCCCAGTTTCTCAGCAATCTTGCCGGTGGTGAGGAGTTCCGGGTCGGCCATGATCTCACGTTCCTTGTTCGGTGGTCGCCTGCCCATCGATACCCGGAGACCTTCCGCGCCGAAACTGCCGGGCCGAGGGATCGGTGACTACTCCGCGGACTGCCCCGATCGTTCCGCCGCGGCATCCCCCGTGGTCGAGTCCTTGAGGGCACGCCGCCACGCCCGGGCGGCCTCGGCAAGTTCGCCCGCGAGCGAGGGTGCCACCCGGCCGTGAACACGGACATCCGCGTCCCGATAGTCGAAGGCGACCGATCCGCGCTCGCGCAGCCGGGAGAGGAGGGCGCCCTCTGTGTAGGGTACTGCCAGGTCGACGTCCACCCAGAGTTCGGTGAGCACCGCGGCCAGCTCGGCCCGCAGGCGGTCCAGCCCTTCGCCGGTCAACGCCGAGACCGCCACCGCATGCGGCTCCCCGCGCGGGACCACGAACGGGGTGCCCTCCCGCCCCTCGACCACATCCATCTTGTTGTACACCAGTACTCGGGACTTGTGTCCGGCGCCAATCTCGTCGAGGACCGTGCGGATGGTCAGGCGGTGCTCCGCGGCGTGGCGGTCGGCGGCATCCACGACCTCCAGCAGCACGTCGGCCCGCACGACTTCCTCCAGGGTGGCCCGGAAGGCGTCGACCAGCTGATGCGGCAACTTGTGGATGAAGCCTACCGTGTCCGACACGATGACCGCCTGGCCCTCCCCCAGGCTGACCCGGCGCGCGGTCGGGTCAAGCGTGGCGAAGAACTTGTCCTCCACATGGACGACGCTGCTCCCCACCAGCGCGTTCAGCAAGGTCGACTTGCCGGCGTTGGTATAGCCCACGATGGCCACGCTGGGCAGCAGGCGTTTGTCGCGGGCACGTGCGGCCGTCTCCCGTCGCACGCGGACGTCCTCCACCCGCTCTTTCATATTCTTGATGCGCTCACGGATGACCCGGCGGTCGGTCTCCAACTGCGTCTCGCCGGGGCCCCGCGTGCCGATGCCGCCGCCGGTGCGCGAGAGATGGGTCCAGAGGCGGGTCAGGCGCGGAAGCTGGTACTGGAGCTGCGCCAACTCCACCTGGAGGCGACCTTCGTGGGTGCGTGCCCTCTGGGCGAATATGTCGAGGATCACCCCGCTGCGATCGAGCACCTTGACATCGAGGAGCTTCTCCAGGGAGCGCTGCTGCTTGGGTGAGAGTTCGTCATCGGCTACGACCGCGGTGAACCCGGTGGCCGTCTTTGCTTCTTTGAGTTCGGCGGCTTTGCCCGTGCCCAGGTAGAGATTAGGCTGTATGTTCGCCCGTTTCTGCGACACCGAGCCGACGACTTCTCCCCCAGCCGTCTCGACCAGAGCCGCAAGCTCCAGCAGCGACTCCTCGGCGGTCCATCCGTCTTCTTCGCCGGTGTCCACGGCGATGAGGTACGCCTTCTCTTGTATTTCGCGCGTGTCCTCACTCATAGACGTCACTGTACCACCGCGCAGCGGTGTCGGGGTCATTCGAGATCGCATGGCGCTCGTGCTAGCATTCCTGCATGAATACACAACAGGACGCTACTACGCAGACTCCCGCCCCCTCCATCGACGCGCCGGGCCCATCTTCTGCCTCGGTCATCCTCGCCTGCGAGATGATCGACGACGAGGTGAAGCTCGTGCTCGAGCGCATGGCAC
>CAZDGO010000075.1:0-8716 GCA_964504825.1 uncultured Gaiellales bacterium | reverse complement strand
TCACGCTCGCCCATCGCGCCCTGGTGGCGAAGCGTCACTTTTCAGCAGCCTGCTAAAGGCGTGAAGTCGGGAAACTGGGGGTGCGGCACGGGCGACTCCCGCAGTTCCTAGTGGATGCTGAGCCCCCCGTCGGCGCCGATGACGTAGCCCGTGGTATAGGAAGCGTCGGCGGAAGCCAGCCAGGCGAAGATGCCGGCCACCTCTTCGGGCTGAGCCCAGTAACCCAGCGGGATGCGCTCCAGATACTTATCTTTGAACTTGGGGTCGTTGACGATGGTCTCGGTCATCTTCGTCTCGGCCCCGGGCGCCACACAGTTGGCGGTGATGCGGTAGCGCCCCAGCTCTCGCGCGCACGACTTGGTCAGGGCCACGATGCCGCCCTTGGCGGCGGCATAGTTCGCCTGACCGATGGTGCCTACCAGGCCGGCGACCGAGGTCACTGTGACGATGCGCCCATACTCTTGTGCCTTCATATGCTCGACCACGGCGCGGATGCCGTAGAAGGTGCCGTGGAGATGCACATTCATGACCGCGTGCCAGTCCTCGATGCTCATCTTGTGCACCATGGCCGGACGGGTGAACCCGGCAAGCGTGGTGAGGATATCGATATGGCCGTAGGCTTCCATCGTCGCCGCCGCCAGTGCCTGCACGGCATCCCAGTCGCCCACGTCGGTGGGAACCACGACGGCTTCGCCACCGGCCGCTTCGATAGCTGCCTTCGTCTCTTCCAACGGCTCGCGGCGCCGGGCGGCAAGAGCTACCTTGGCGCCCTCCTGCCCGTACCGCACCGCGACCGCTCGGCCGATGCCCTCGCCCGCTCCGGTCACGATAGCCACTCTGCCCGCCAGGCGACCCGGCACCGGCACCACTCCGACCGCCCCTGCCTCACTCATCACGCCTCACTCTCCGCTTCGTCAGTCCGGCCCGCCTGGTGGCGCGGGCGGTCCACTTCATCCTTGTCGATGTCCTTATCGACCCTGCCTCCACCCAGCCAGGGCCGGCCGCTCCAGCCAAGCTCCTCGGCGAGGGCGTCGAGTTCCGCTTCGATCCACGGCTTCCAGGGTCCGCCCGGTTCACTCGCGTGGCACCCCTCGAGGGGCACCTCCACGAACGACTCCCGCGTGCGTGCGGCTAGATGTTGGTACCAGCGGGTGCCTACACGCTTGAAGGCCGCCAGATCGGGCTTCACGTCGCCAACGATCTTCCCCGGCACGCCTACGATCAGTTTGCCCGGGGGCACGACCAGACCCGAGGGTACCACGCAGCCCGAGCCCACCACGCAGCTCTCTCCCAACACCACCCCGTCGAGCACGACCGCGTTCATGCCCACCAATACGTTCCGGCCCACCCGGGCGTTGTGGATGATGCACCCGTGGCCCAGATGGGCGTCGTCCTCCAAGACCACCTCTCCGTCGGGAGCTCCGTGCACGGTACAGCAATCCTGCACGTTCACCCCGGCCCCCACCCGGATGGAGCCGAAGTCGCCCCGGAGGCTGGCGAAGGGGGCGATGAAACAGTCCGGGCCCACCTCCACCCGGCCGATCAACGACGCCAGGGGATGGACATATGCCGACGGGTGCACCCGGGGACGGTTGCCCCCTACCTCATAACAGGCCATGCTGCTAGCCGACCATGTTGGCTCCGCCGTTGACCGAGATCACCTGACCGGTGATGTAGGTGTTGGAGCTGCTGGCAAGGAACGCCACCAACTCTGCCGGTTCGCTCGGATCGCCCATGCGGCGCATGGGAATGCCCTTGATGATCGCGTCCATGACCTTCTGATCGAGACCGGCCACCAGCGGCGTATCGGTGAGGCCCGGAGCCACTGCGTTCACCAGCACCTTGTAGCGCACGCACTCGCGCGCCAGAGCCTTGGTCAACGATATGATGGCGCCCTTACACGCCGAGTAACACACCTCGCCCATGGAACCGACACGCCCGGTGTCGGACGCCATATTGATGATGCGACCGCCCTCTCCCTGCTCGACGAAGGCTTCCAGCGCCGCGCGCGCAAAGTTCATCTGGCCTTTGAAGTTGATGTCGATGACCTTGTCCCAGTGAGAGGTGTCGTTCTCGAGGAAGAACTCCACGCGATCCCAGCCGGCGTTGTTCACCAGAATATCGAGCCGGCCGAACCGCTCGCGGGCCCCAGCTACGGTCGCGCGGGCGTCGGCGATGCTGGTGACATCGGCCCGCATGCCCATCGCGGCGCCGCCGGCAGCCTCGATGGCCTTCGTGGTAGCCAGCGCTCCGGTTTCGTCGATGTCGGCCACCACGACCTTGGCGCCCAGCGCACCCAGCCGCGCAGCTATGGCTTTTCCGATGCCGCTCGCGGCGCCGGTGACGATGGCGACTCTGCCTTCGAGGTCCATGGCCTTGCTCGTTGGATCGATCATGGTTTCGCTCCCTGGCGATAATTGGTCGGTCGGTCAGTCAAAGTACGATTCATGCTAAACCGTGAAGGGCCCGCTGTCAACCGATCGCCCGCTCCCAGCAAGGCGCCCGTGCGCGACTACGGGCGAGCTGCCAACACCTTCTCCAAGCGATAGAGCATCTCGGCTACCTGGCCACGGGTGGCGGGCTTCCAGGGATCGAAGAAGGTGGCGCCACGACCTTTCATGATGCCCATCTCCCACACCGACGACACCTCGGCCTCGGCGTACGCGGGAAGGTCATAGAAGGGCTCGACGATGCCCAAGGGGGGGAAGTCGAGCTTGTCTCCACCGGCACGGGCGAGCATCTGAGCCAGCTGCACTCGGGTCACCGGCCGGTCGGGTGCGAACAAGACGAGGCCGTCGGGTCCGGCCCCGCTCCCACGCACGATGTCTCGTGCGGCGGCAGCCTCCACATAGACGAAGGGATAGCCGTCGGCGGCAGGCACGTCGGCGAACGTCGGCGGCAGGCCCTCTCCCTGATCCGGTGGTTGGATGCCCAGCGCCAGCACGACCATCTTGGCAAACTGAGCGCGCGTGACCGGCAACTCGGGGCCGAAGGTGCCACTCGAGAAACCGGATACGATCCCCTGCGCGAGCAGGACCCCTATAGCCCGGGCATAGGGATGGTCCGAAGGCACATCGGGGAACCCCGACTCGGGCTCGAGGGCGGGCGGCGGGACCGTGCCGGGAGCGCGTGCGCAGACCCACACGGGGTTCGACCAGTTCCCTGCGACGTCGCGCACGAAAACCGTGTAGTAGGCCGCCGTCGCTGCCGGGTCCCCGGCCCACGGCGGTGCGGGATCCTCGACGGACACCAGTACTTCCGAAGTCGTGACCGGCACATCGGCCACCAGTTCACCCTCATCGGGAGTGCGGGCGGGCCGGGTCGTCGTCCGGCGCACCTGCACACGGTCCTGGTCGTCGTCCGCTAACAGACCGACGGCTAGCGGCACAGACTCTGGTGCCCCCGGCGGGACCTCCGCGGTCACGGTGAGAGCTTGACGAGGGGCGGTCACGTCACCGGGAAGAGCGGTCTGACCCTGCGCCGCCGCCAGGCTCCGCGCCGCATCGATGCGACCGGCGCCGGTCTGGTCGTCGCGGCCGGGAGGGCCCACATCGATCGCGCCCGCCTCCAGCAGCCGCTGCACCTCCGCGGGCGACAAGCCGGGAGAGAACGACAGCAGCAATGCCGCCACCCCGGCCGCATGGGCAGTGGAGAACGACGTGCCCGAGAAAGTGCGATAGTCCAGCCCCGGGATCCCTCTATAGGGGAGGTCGGGAGCCAGGATAGACCCCCCCGGAGCGGCGACATCCACTTCGGGGCCGGTGTTCGAAAGATCTAGGTGAGCGCCGGTGCGACCCACGGCGCCGACGGCTATCACCTCTGGATAGGCCGCCGGGTAGCGTACCGCCGCCCCCGGACCGCCGTTGCCCACCGCGGCCACGACCACCACCCCGTTGTCCCGCGCGTAACGCACGGCCGCCTTCATGGCCTCCGAGGGCCATTGGCCACCCAGACTCACATTAATCACGTCGGCGCCCTGGTCGACCGCCCATGCGATACCCTGCGCCGCGTCTTGATCGATGCCGAGACCCTGTTCGTCGAGCACGGCCGCAGGCAGGATCCGAACCCGCTGGGCTACGCCGGCGGTGCCCCGCTGATCGTGAACATTCGCCGCGATGATGCCGGCCATCGCGGTGCCGTGGCCGTTGCGGTCGGCGGTATCCCCTTGGGATCGCCCCGCGACGAAGCTCCGGCCCGTCAGCACCCTACCTTCGAGGTCGGCGTGCGGACCGACGCCGGAATCCACCACCGCCACGATGACCTCGGCGCTCCCGGGACTGGCCTCCCACGCGCGCGCCATCTGCGTCATGCTCAACGCGTACTGTTCCCAGAAGCGAGGATCGTTGGGGGCTTCCAGCGCCCGCACGGTGTGAGGACCTTCTACCCAGGCCACCCCCGAGAGGCCACGAAGCTCCTCCTCGAGGTGACCGGCACCGCGGAGACCCGGACGCACGCGGAAGACCCCCGCCCGAGCCAGAGGCTCTTCACTCACCAGCCCGATCCGACGGATCGCCGCGAGCACGGCGGGAACGTCGGCCCCCTTCGCCACGCCGACCGTCACGTCGGGAGCGCCGGCCCCTGCCTCGGGCAGCCCCGCGGCAACATCCGCCGGCCCGACGACACGTGCGTGCGCGACGCCAGGGGTGACGACGACTGTAGTCACAAGAACAATGCCCGCAAGGAGCGAAACAACCGCGTATCGCACAGCGGCGCCCAGGCCGGGGGAACTCAGAACTGCACGGTGGCAGTGCCCCGCTGATCGAGGAACCTGTTCAGCACCGGGACGAACTTGAACACATAGGTGTCGGCCTTCATGGACACAGTGGCCGAATACCAGCGATTGCGGACATCACCCCTGTGAAACTCCAAGCTCAACAACTCACCGTTCTTGTCTTTCACGTACTTCTCCGCTCCGGCGCGGGCGGCACTCTCGTTGCCGCTCGTGGCTGCATGCCCTATGGCCGCCTGTTGGGCGGCCGTGCGGGCCAGCTCCCGCGAGGACTGGTAGGCCACGAACATAGAGGCCCCATCGAGGATGATGACCACGAGAAGGACCACGGCCAACACTGTCGTCAAGATGCTCTTCATGGCTGCTCCAACGAATCTCGCATCGAGAGGTCATGCCCACGGTCGGTCAGGGAAGACATCTCCCCGCCCGCGCTGCCCGCCGTGTCACCGCCGCAACCTGCGCAGTAACACGAACGCCGCCGTGAGGAGAAGGACGACCCCTGCCACCCAGGGTACCACTGAACCGACCGAAATGGAGCGGACCCGGATGGTTGTTTCGTCCACCACTGTGGTGCCTGCCATGACGCGCACAGTCAGAAGGGGCGAGCTCCGCGAGAATCGAGCGGGGAAAGAGAATACGTTCTCCTGCGGCTGTAGCGTCACCGCTGTCGTCGTGCCCTTCGAGAACTCGGCCCCTTCCCCCGAAACGACCAGATGCACCTTGAGAGGATAGCCGGTGCGGTTGACCACGGCGACCGGCACGTCCCCTTGCCGGCCCATGACGACGACCGACTTGTCACCGAGCACATCGACTTTGTCAAACTCACCCGCCACCAGATCGGAGGCCGCCTGGACATATGAGAGCCCCACGTTGGCGATGCGCGGATCGACGCCGCGGACGAACCAATATCGGCTCTCCGCCTGCATCAGCAGCACCCTGAGCCGGTCGAGGGGTGCTCGGTCAGAGTCCGTTGCCTGCTCGAAATCGAGCGCGGTCTTCTGCGCGCGGCGGAGACCCTCTACGTATGCCTGAGCCACGAAGCCACCAACGTGACCGCCGTAGCGACTGAGAAGGATGGGTCGACTATCAGGAGGATACGCAGCCAGCACCTCAGCAAGGGTTCGCGTGCTGATCCACGGCGCACTCGTCAGCAGGTCGCCGATGTCGGAAAGGTAGCCCGCGGGCGGCCAACCGTAGTCTTCGGCAGGGCTCGCGACGAACGGTCCGTGCGCTCCGGAGGCGAGGATGGAGGCAAGAGCCGCCGCGAATCTGCCGGCGTCCCAGGGTGGGGCCAGGGCCGCCCTGAGCTCCTCGTCGGCGAACACAAGGGTGAGACGTCCGTTCTTCAAGTCGCGGGCCCTCACCGGCCGGCGCGGATCGGCGGGTTTCTCGACCAGGTCGGCGGCCACCCCACCGGCGACGAGAGCATAGTCGATCGAGGCCTGCCCCAAGAGGCTCAATGCGTCGGTGGTCACGTCGAGACCAGGAAGGTAGACCGCCTCCGGCACGGTCGTCAGTTGGAGGATCGACTGGATCTCGGTCTTACCCACCTGGATCTGGTCGAAGCCGTCCGCCCATCCCTCCTGAGCCACCAGGGACAGATCGGGAGAAGCATACGGCGTCGGGATCACCTGGACCGACTCGAGGCCGGCCACAGCGCGGAAGACATCGAGCGCGCGAACGGCTTGTTGCGCCGAGACGTCCCCCTTGTCCACCTGGGTCATCGCGCCATCGACTCCGACCTTCGTGTAGCCGTCGGACAGATCCTTTACCTGGCTCAGGAGCAGCGGCTCCACGGCCAAGGTCATGTGCCACGATGGGTATTGATCTACCAAGCGGAATAGCGCATAGAGGCTTCCGGCGGAGTTCGAATCGGGTAGCACAGCCTGCTGCACCACCTCGTCGATGAAGGCCCCGGTAGGATCTCGGTGTACGCCCGCCATTAGCGGCCACACCAGCGCCAGCTCGATGTCGGCCGGAAGGTCGCTTACGCGCCCCAGCCACACAGTCGCGGCCATCCGCTTAGCGTCGCCCGAGGAGACCGTCACCGTGACCCGATAGGCACCCTCCCGCGGAAACGTCGACGCAGGCAGGGCTACATGCAGATCAACCGACCCACTCAGATCGCCCAGATCCTGTTCGGCGGTGCCGACAACCGGCCAATCGGCCCCGCCGTCAGAAGGAAGACCGGGACCCCGCACCTCGACAGCGGCGCGCGCGGCGGGCCAGGACCCGCCCAATTTGCTCACCAGACGCAGATCGACCGGGGCTCCGACCGCGCTCAAGCGAGCGCCGACGACCACCGTCAACTCAGGCGCGGCCCAGGCTACAGGTAGGAGCGGAGACATCATGACGAGCACCCCAGCCGCGACGACGACAAGCACGGCGCCGCGGAGGGCAGAGCGGAGAACCCCCATAGCGCCGAAGTCTAGCATAGCCCCCTACGGGAGCCGCTTGACCATCCGGAGGAACCAGCCGACGTCGCGTGACCCACAATCCACGGAGTCCACGAGAGCACCGATGATGGTGAGCCCAAGCCCCGCTGCTTCCCCATCGAAGGACATCTCCGCCATCTCGCAGGAAAAGGGGCGATCACCCGTTACCTCTATCGTCCATGCGTCGTCAACGAGGTCGAACTCGATCCCGATCGAGGCGTCCAAGTCCGCGGATCGCGCAGCCTCCTCTGGGGCAGTCACCAGCAACGAGCATGCCTCTGTCACGGCGACCTTCAAATCGGCCACTATCTCTGGCTCGAGGCCGAAGCGGGCACCCAGGGCGGCGATCGTCAACCGAGGAAGCGCTACGTACTCGGCCTTGGCTGGGATGGTCAGGCGGACACACCGGCCCCGAGCCGCACCAGCTTCCACGTCACCCCTATACTCCATGATGCGTGCCCTCAAACCCATCGTCGCTACCGTTGCCACCCTGCTTGGCGCCACCGTACCCCTCCCCCAAACGCTCCTAAACCATCGCTCGACGCCCATGCGAGGGCGGCCCCGGGCGTAGTCAGCCCGGCTGCACTACATTCAGATCCTCCCCACAGGACCTGCAACACCCGCCTTCCACCCACACCTCGTGCGCTCCCCGAGAACCCCGCCGAATCGCGGTGCGACCGCAGCCCGGGCACACGGTGTTCGCAGCCGCATGATCGGGCACATTGCCCACATACACGAACGCCAGCCCCACGCGACGGCCGATGGCCAATGCACGCTCGAGGGTGCGGATCGGCGTGGCCGCCACGTAGGTGAGCTCGTACTCGGGCAAGAAACGGGTCACGTGCCAGGGGACGCGGGGTCCCAGCGCGTCACGGACCCAGGTCGCCATCGCGGCAAGGGAGGCGTCGTCGTCGTTCATGCCCGGGACGATGTTCGAGACCACCTCCACGTGACAGCCATGGCGATCTTTGGCCCGCACAGCGGCCTCTAAGCATGGACCCGGGTCTTTGACCTTGCCCAGCCACGTCCACCCCCGGCAGTCGGGCGCCTTCAAATCGAACTTGAACGCATCCGTATAGGGCGCGACGTAATCCAGCGCGTCCGAGGACAGATATCCGGCCGTTATCAGCGCCGTGTAGAGGCCGGCAGCCCTAAAAGCGACGAAGACGTCGTGCACATACTCGATCCACACCGCCGGGTCGTTATAGGTGAACGCCACGCCACTCAGCTTGTGCTTGCGGGCCATCTGCACGGCATCGGCGGGCGACAAGAACGACAACTTGGTCTCTTCGCCCCGCCCGGCGCCCGCGTGTGAGATCTGCCAGTTCTGGCAGCCGAGACAGAGGACGTTGCAGCCCAGTGTGCCCAGCGACAGCGCCCGAGTGCCGGGATGGAAGTGGTACAGCGGCTTCTTCTCGATCTCGTCGGACACCACGGTGGCCGGACGGCCGTATACCAAACACTCCAGGCGCCCGGCCCGCATGCCTCGGACCCGGCAGAGCCCCTCCCGGCCCTCGGCTATGACGCACGCATGCGGGCAGACCAGGCATCG
>CAZDGO010000074.1:0-8760 GCA_964504825.1 uncultured Gaiellales bacterium | reverse complement strand
ATGAATACTACTCGGCTGGCTACCTCGCGCGCAAAGCCCATCTCGTGGGTGACCACCACGGTGGTCATGCCTTCAAGAGCAAGCGCCTTCATCACCTGGAGTACCTCGCGGACCAGTTCCGGGTCGAGGGCGGACGTGGGCTCGTCGTAGAGCATGACCCGAGGATGCATGGCCAGGGCCCGCGCTATGGCCACGCGCTGCTGCTGCCCTCCTGAGAGAAGCGAGGGGAAGAAGTCCGCCTTTTCCGCCAACCCCACCTTGTCCAGGAGGTCTCGTGCCAACGGCTCCGCTTCCTCCGGCTTCATCTTCTTGACGGTGAGAAGGCCTTCCATGACGTTTTGAATCGCGGTCCTGTGTGGGAAGAGGTTGAAGTGTTGGAAGACGAAACCTGTGTTCTGCCGGAGCTGCCTGATGGCATTCTTGTACTTGTGGGCATTGGCGCCGGCCTCGATGGTGATGCCGTCGATGGTGACGGCGCCCTGGTCGGGCTCCTCCAGAAAGGTCATGCAGCGCAGGAGCGTGGACTTACCCGAGCCGCTCGGCCCCATCAGGACCACTACCTCACCTTCCTCGACCATGAGATCCATGCCCCGCAGGACTTCGTTCGACCCGAAACGTTTGTGCACGTTCTTGACTTCTACGATGGCCATGCGCCTACCGCCTTATCTGCGTACGTGCCGGGCCGACCGCTGTTCGAGCTTCTGCTGCAGGATGCCGAAGGCGCTGCTGATCACCCAGTAGATGAGCGCCACTTCGACATACATGAGCAGGGGCTGGAAGGTCCGGGATATGATGAGTTGTGTTGTCTGAAGGAGCTCGCGCACGGTGATGACGGAGACGAGGGATGTGTCCTTCAACAGGCCGATGTAGCTGTTGCCGAACGTGGGGAGGGCCGTGCGGATGGATTGCGGGATGATGATACGGCGCATAGCCTGCGTGTAGGTCATGCCGATGGAATAGGCCGCCTCCATCTGGCCCTTGTCAACGGACAGGATGGCCGCCCGGTATGACTCGGAGAGATACGAGCCGACGTTCACGCTCAAGGCGAGGATGCCGGACGTGAGGGGGCCCATCCTGATGCCCACCTGCGGCAGGCCGTAGTAGACGAGGTAGATCTGTACTAGGAGCGGCGTTCCCCGGATCAAGGATACGTAGGCTCCGGCTATCCAGTTTGCAGGGCGGTTCTTCACTATCCTCGCCACCGCGGAGAGAAGACCCAGAACGAGGCCGATGAGCATGGAGACCACCGCAAGCACCACCGTAATGATCGCGGCGCGCAGCAGGACCGGCAGGGATTCAAGGACTAGTGACATGCGACCTCGGTTTCGGCTCGGGCGCCGGCCTGCGGCCGGCGCCCGGCAATCAGTGCCGCGGTGGCTCTACTTGTCGGCCGGAGGCTCGACGGTAAACCACTTCATGTAGATGGTCTTGTACGTGCCGTCGGCCTTCATTGCCGAGAGGGCGTCGTCCACGGCCTTCACGAAGTCCGCGTTCTCTTTCTTGATGGCCATGCCGATGAGGTCTTCGTTCAGCAGGTCACTGGAGATCTTGATGGGCAGATTCTTGGTCTTCATCTGGTAGCCGATGACCATGGGGTCGTTCACGATCGCGTCCAGGCGGCCGTTAAGCAGGTCGGGCAGGTAGTCACTCAGGTTCTTGTAGGTGGTGAGGATGGCGTCAGGAGCCTTCGCGGTGATCAGGTCGGCGAACGTGGTGCCCGCGCCGGTGCCCACTTTCTTGCCTTTGAGATCAGCGAGGGTCTTGTAACCCTCCTCATCCGTGCGGATGATGAGAACGGCACCGGTACGCACGTACGGCTGGGTGAAGTCCACCTGTTCCTTACGTTTGTCTGTGATGCTCATCTGCGCGATGACGATATCCCACTTGTCCGCCTGGAGGCCACCGATCAGTGCATCGAACTGGGTGGTGAGGAACTCGGCCTTGGCGCCCAGCCGCTTGGCGATCTCGTTGGAGATGTCCACGTCGAAACCGTCGAGCTGCTGCTTGTCGTTCAGGAAGTTGAACGGCTGATAGGCTCCCTCGAAACCAACCTTCATGACCCCGGTCTCCTTGATGCGGGCCATGACGTCACCCGTCTGCGCGGCTGCGGTTGTGGCGGATCCGGCCGGTGCAGCCGTTGTGTCGGAACCGGCTGGGGCGGCTGTTGTGGCGGAGGCCGCCGGAGCCGTGGTCGTGGTGGAAGAACCACAGCCGGCTACCATCAAGAGGAGAATGCACGCAAACACCACAAGAACCATGACACGTCGCATAGGAACTCCTTGTTTTCTTCATTCTCGGACTAGGGAGGACAACGTCATCTCAGCCTGCCGTCTTGCTCTTTGATTCCTCCTTTCGCCCGTACGCGGCTGTCGCCACGCCACCATGCGTGTCACCCGGCTGCAAACGTCATCCCCGAATGCTGACCAACCACATATATCACCCCGGTTCACGAGTGCGCAATATGCGCGTCGAAGCTGAGTGTCAAGCGGGGTCGCCGGGCGGGTTTCACGGGCGCCGCGGAAGAAACAGGGGCGCCGCTGCGCGACAGAGGCGCTATGGACGGCGGCGCGACTCTCAACCTGATCCTCGAGGTATCGGGTGAGGCGCGCAAGGATCAAGCGGCCAAGGTGGCGCTGGCGCGGTCGCTCTGGGTGCCGGCCGTGAACAACCACGGGGGCTTCGGGTGGTGGGCCTTCCTCGAGATCAACGACCCGTGGGACGCGCAGGGGGCGATTCGCGCGGCCGCGCGCGGGGTGTAGATAAAGCGCCGCCCCACCCATCCCGGCGAGATCCTGCGCGAGGACTTCATGCCGGACTACGGGCTCACGGTCACCAGCCTGGCGACGGACCTCGGCGTCTCTCGCCAGGACGGTGAACGAACTCCTTCGGGAGCGTCGGGCGGTCACCCCCGAGATGGCGCTACGTCTCTCGCGTCTCGTCGGCAACTCACCGGCGTTCTGGCTGAACCTCCAGCGGGCAGTCGATCTCTGGGACGCGGAGGCCACGATCAGGGACAACGTGCTGCGACCGCGTGGTTTCAAAGGCAAAGTCCAGACGATCTACCTCGACCCGCCCTACTTCACCCGCAGCCCCCCTCCGACGCGCCCTCGACGGGCAAGATCGCCGTCAAGGATCGTCTGTTCTGCCACATCACCGAGAATCGGCGGGGTCGCCCCCTTATCAGCCGCATGGTGGTCGTAGAGCTCATCGCCTCCACACGTACGGCCCAAGGATTGGCGGTTCATGCCGAATTGGACGAGGCCACCTACGAGACCGGCAAGCAGGTCACCGACGAAGAGATGAAATCCCTGGCCCTTGAGCGCTGCGACTTCCACGGGGAATGGAATTAGCTGCGACTTCCACGGGGAATGGAATTATAGCCTCTCGCCCCGCAGCGCTCCGCCGCGTTGAATCGTTCATGTTGTTATGCATAGGGTCCTAAGCGAGGCCTGTTAGCCGCAGCGAGCGCATTCAAACAGGGGACGGGTCTTGAGGCGGTAGGCCCGATCGCAGGAGCAGCGGGGGCACGAGAAGCCATCCGGCCACCGGTGCGCAAAGAGAGACTGCCTGCAATCTTCCTCAGTTTGGTACATATCCATAAACTCCATCAGGGTCTGGGGGCCCTTCACGTCCGCACCTCCTGTTTTCAGATGCTCATCAACCAGAAGGTATCAGCCGGTTCGGACGGAATCTGAGCGAGTAGGATGGTTGTATAGGATAGTAAGCGACAGAAGAGGTGTATGTATGAAGCGGAATGTCACATTCATCCTGGCGGGTGTGTTACTGATCGCCCTGCTTGTGGTCGTGATCGGGTGCGGGGGCGGCACTACCACGACCACCGCCGCGGCTACTGACACCACGGCGGTCTCCGAGGTGAGCACTGACACAACGGGGACGGGGACGTCGGGCGGATTCGATGATGGCGCGAAGGTGTTCGCTGCGATCTGCGCGGGTTGTCACGGAGCAGACGGCACCGGCATCAAGGGACCCGACCTCACCGTGCGCACCCAGCTCACCAAGGATCGTATCATCGACCAAGTCACAAACGGTGGCGTTAAGATGCCTGCCCAAGGCAGCAGGCTCTCCACCGAGGAGATCAGCAAGGTGGCCGACTACGTGCTGAGCGACATCGTCAAGAAGTAGGCATCGGCTGCGGCGCCAGCGCCGCGCGATCGACTCTTCTTTGAGCCGACTCTTCTTTGAGCCATGTGGCCACCGCCCCCCTATCGGGGGCGGTGGCCAACGTGTTTCCAGGGGGCGGTGGCCAACGTGTTTCCGCCCGAACCCCGTCTCTCTGGAGCGCCTGCCTCACGTGCGACAGCATCAGTCAGGTGTACGGCCCCACTTGGTGTCACGTCCGCATAGTGTCAGTTGCGCCTGTCCATCAGGGAGCCGGAAACGGGTTCAGTCCCCAGGCCGCCCGCCCGGGTGGCACCGGATGCAGTCTGTTAGTTCGGCGGCCGGACGCCCCTCGTGGTCGGCCTGGACCTTGGCCTCAGTGTGCTCGTGGCACCCGTAGCAGGTGTACGTACTCACGTTCGTCGGGTGGCACGTCTTGCAGCTTGGCGTCTGTTCTTCCGCCCCGTGGTCGGTCGGGATGGCGTCGTGGGCCAGCGTGAACTGCGCCGGCGTCCAGTTCGCCCCTCTGTGGCAGGTAGCGCATTGCGTGCTCTCCGTCCCGAAAGCGTCGGTATGGAAGCTCGGCTCGGCGTGGCAGGCGACGCAGCCCGTGGGTGTACCCTTGAAGGCCCCATTCTTGTGACACTGGTCACACTTGACCTGAGCGTGCGCGCCGGTCAAGGGGAGGTTGGACTTGGAGTGGTCGAAGCTCGCGTTTGCCCAGTTGTCCGTGGTGTGGCATTGGCTGCACTGCTTCCCGAACGCGCCTTTGTGTTTGTCGTCCTTGGCGTGGCAGGAGTAGCAGTCCTGTGGGGTTTGCTGCAGCGCCTTTAGCGTAGTGGCTTGGGTGTGACACTTGGAGCAGGGCACCGTGGCGTGTTTGCCGGTCAGCTTGAAGGTCAGCTTGTTGTGGTCGAAGTCGGTGAGGGAGGCGCGGGCGCCCTTGTGTTCGGTGTGGCAGCCGCGGCAAGTGGAGCTGGAGCTCCCAGCCAGCAGCCCACCATGGAACCCAGAGTGGTTCTGTGTCTCAACGCTCACGTCCTGGTGGCAGACCATGCAGCGATCCGCCATCGTCTGACTGCTCCAGGGGGCGGTGTGGCAGCCACCGCAGTTGCCCGCCATCTGAGCGTGCGTGCTGACGCCGCCCAACGTTTGCGTCTTGGCCATCGCGTTGAGCGGGCCCGGGCTGAACAGGACCGGGCCCTGTATCAACGTCCAAGCCACGAGGCCGACAAGGGTGACGGCGGCGACGAGGAGGCCTATTGGGGACCAGAAACCCAGCTGGTTCTTCATGACTTGGTCACACCACCCTTCGCTAGCGCAGGAGCGTAGCGTAGTAGATTGCTCCGACTATGTGAGCGAAAGCCATGAGGAAGAGCAGCAGCGTGAGCGGCACGTGAACCGCCCGCCACGTGGCGAGTGCGCTTCGAGTGGTCGCGAGCCTGTTCAGTCGGTGGCGCAGCGCCTGGCGACGTCGTTCCATCGCCTCCAGGTTCGGCGCCGGGGGAGTGCCCGGGCCCTCGGCCATCGCTATCCCGATCGGCTCAGCAAGTGCGATCTGCCTCTCCAGGTCACCTGCCTGGAGCACCGTGCCATCGAGGGCGCGCGGCACCGCTGTGTAAATATAACGGCCGATAAGCCCGCTGGTGACCACGACAAGGGTCAGCAGGGCTACGACTCCGGCGAGGCCCTGAAACCTCATCGCTGGGTGCAGCAGGACCATATAAGACCCCACCATCCCCGTGAACATGTGGAACCTGAGCCAGCTCGACATGCTCCCCCAGCGCGCGCTCGTGGATTGCTTGCGGAACGAGTAAAGCGTCTCAGTCATGAGCATCAGGATGAAACCCAGGACCCCGATGCCGTGGCCGAACAGGTGGACCGCAGGTGGAAGCAGTCCGGCCCGCAGATACACGGCGAGATAAAGGGCAGTGGTCGCCGCGATTGCGGCCAGCGCGTACCAGAACTCGCGGTTTCTCCTAAACATGACTGCCGCTCCAGCGCGTCCAGACGTCCTGGATGGTATGCCCCAACGAGTCACCCGCCTGGAGTAGCTTGCCCCGGGAGTCGGTGATGTCGGCACGGGCTGCGATCAGACGCTGCAGGGCGAAGGAGGGCGTTTGGTCGCCTACGACGACGGCTCCGGAGATGCTGTTCTCCCCCACGGCGAGTCTGATGTGGGAATCGCCGACCTGGGACTCCACCCTGGCGGCTTCGCCGAGGTGGCGCCACGTCTCACTGTCGCCCCGGGCGATACCCTCCAGATCTGCGTCCTTCCCGCTGCCCACCGTGCCCATGATCGTGATCTTGAAACCGGCCAATCGGGTCACGTTGAGAGGAACGCCTTTTTCATACGTGTGTGCGAGCCCATCGGACATGTTCAATCCAGCGACCCGTCCCTTTGCGGCGGCCGAGCTCCAGAGGACCTCGACGGTGTACCGGTCGGTGAGCGGCTCACACACCTCGGCCACGTCGCCGGCCGCGAAGATGTCCTCGTCGGTGGAGCGTAGATACTCGTTCACCACCACCCCGCGCCTGCACCGTAGTCCGGCCGCCTCGCCGAGCTCCTTCTGCGGCAGGACACCGATGGCCACAGCGACCATGTCGGCGGGGATTTCTTCACCCTTCTCTGTCACCACACCTGCGACACGACCCTGTCGGCCGATGATGCTCGCAAGCTCGGTGAAATGGTGGATGTGAACCCCACGCGACTGCAGACCGCGTTCGACGAGCCGCGATTCTTCCTCGGATAGCACGTTGCTCCAGTAGCGGTCCTGGCGCATGAAGTAGTGGACGTGGACTCGGCGGGCGAGCAGCCCTTCTACGATCTCGAGTGCGGTGATGCCGCCACCAACCACGACGGCGGCTTTCGCGCGGCGGCTTCTCTGGATCAGTCCTCGCGCGTCTTCCAGGTTGTCCAGCTTCACCACGCCCCCCAGCTCGGCGCCTGGAACTCGGACGGGGATGGCCCGCGCGCCGGTGGCGAGCAGAAGGCGATCGTATGAGACGGTGCGGCCATCCTCGAGTGTCACGCGATGGCCCGCCGCATCGATGCCCGTTGCGCGTTTCAGGATCAGCTGAACATTGAGCCGCGCAAAGTCTTCGGGTCGAAAGGGGAAGAGTCGATCCTCCGGCACCTCGCCCGCCAAGTAGTAGGCGAGGCCGGGGCGTGAATAGTATCCGTACGGCTCCGCGCCGATAATCACGATCTCTCCGCTAGGGTCCTGGCTTCTGATCGCCTCGGCTGCAGAGATGGCGGCCGGCCCGCTTCCGATCGTGACGTAGCGCCGGTTCATGTCAGCGCATATCCTTGGGTTCGGCCGTGAGCGTCATGGTGATCCGCTCGAAGCGCAGTAGGCCGCGGGGGCACCGTCGTACGCACTCGCCGCACGTGAGGCAATAGCCGTCTTTCACCGGTTCGCCTCGCCACACGTGCCGACGCACGTCGATCTCCATGGGGCAGTGGAACGAGCAAATCCCACATTGAACGCAACGGCTTGGCTCCGGTACGACCCAAGCCGAAGCAAGGGCCGCATGTTTACTAGTGTCGGACCTGAACCATTTCACCGTCCGAGTATACCCCCCGCAGAGGGGAATAGTCCCAGTAAGGCCCCGGCCGGGGTGCAAGCAGCCAGTGACGGCTCGGCGCCCCCGGCAGGAGGGCGCCTGGCAGGGCTACTCAGGTAGCCTACTGCCTACCTACCGCCTACCTACTGCCTACTGGGTGGCGGGGTGGGTGGCGGGCCGCCGACCGGGGCGGGGGACTGCTCCTCATACGCAGCAGTAGAGATCGTTGAACTAGCGTCCTGCTCGCTGCCCTCCACGGCCTCGGTCTGCTGAAACTCCGAGACGCTGGTCTGCCCGGCCACCGCATTGACCAAGCTGATGATGCCCCAGACTACCAAGGCGTAGACGGCGATCGCTACCAGGGCGCTCCACTCGAACACGTTGCCTGAGACTTGATCGTTTGAGAACACCGCATTGAACGGCGCCATGAACACACCGGAGAGGTCCTACACGAACCGCACGAACCCGGCCTCTGGGTTGGCTCCGAACAGCTTGAGGGCGAACCTGAACCCGAGTAACACTATCAAAGCTCCGGTCAGGATCCGCAGGATATCGATGCCACCGTAGCCGGCTCCCGGCGATGCGTGCTCCGCATAACCTGGGTGGCGGCTCGGGATCGGCTTGTTCCGTGTGATTTCTCCATGGGGTCGCTCCCTTGATCGTGCGTTTGAGACGCTCGTCCGACGGCTTCGTTTCCCCCGACCCGCCGGTCCTTCGGCGGCCCTTACAGTACCCGCCGGCCCTGAATCAACCGGATCAGCACCACGATGAGAGCCAGAACGAGGAGAATGTGGATGAACCCGCTGATGGTGGTCCCGGATATGAGGCCCACAGCCCACAGAATCAGCAGTATCACTGCGATGGTCCACAGCATGTGACTCACCTCCTGGTCAGTCGACGCCCCTTCGGCCGCCCCGCCCCATACTAACTTCGTCACGTTTCCCTAAAAAACATTCCCCAGCGACCCCGAAAATATGCGAGGCTACGCCTCGGACTCGCCTCAGGCGTCTCCCACGACTCTACCGGCGGCCATCTCGATGGCGCGGGTGCCGTACTCCTTGAGCTGGGAAGTGT
>CAZDGO010000073.1:0-9096 GCA_964504825.1 uncultured Gaiellales bacterium | reverse complement strand
GCCTCGCCGCGGCGGCGGACGCGGTCATGGCGTCGCTCCCCGTGTTCGAGACGGCGTCATAGGGCGGCGTGGGCCGCGCGACGCGGCATCCTTTGTCACCCCCGTAGGCGTGACTCGCGGCCCCTGCCGGCAATCAGGGGACGGTCTTGCGCACTACTAACGGTGGCGCGGACTGGGAGCTGGTGAACTGAGTACCAACCGGTCCGGACGGAACCTGAGTGAGTTGGATGGTCATAGTGCAGATACCGCACGTGCGACCCCCAATCCGAGATTGTCAGAGAGTGACGGTTACCCCTAGCCCTTTGGCAATGGCCTGCTCATACACGAGCTTGGCGGCGAACAGATCAAGCACGGCGATGCCGACAGCCTTGAACAGCGTGAGCTCGTCGGGCCGCTCCCTGCCCGGCTTCGACCCGGCCGCGATCTCGCCGATCTCGGCAAAGATGGTGTCGGCCGGCAGGCGGCCTTCCCGCATCGGCACGACGAGGTCGCCGGCCTCGGCCATGGCGGCCTCCCGCGAATCCACGACGATGCGGTCCATCCGGCAGACCGCGTCGGGCCCGATCTCTTGCGCATCCAGCGTGGAGGAGCCGACGCCATTGACGTGGGCGCCCGGCGTGAGCCGGGCGCCGCTGAAGACTGGGGCCTTGGAAGTCGTGGCCGCTGCGGTCACATCGGCGCCGTCGACGGCCTCGTCGGCGGTCGCGGCCGCTTCGAGCCGGGCTGAGACACGCGGCGACATGTCCGCGATAAAGGCCGCGACACGAGCGGGGTCGCGATCGTAGACGCGCACCGAGGTGATCTGCCGGACCGCGCTGATCGCGTCTAGCTGCGTCCGCCCCTGGACCCCGGCACCGATGATGGCCAGGGTCGCGGCATCCTTCCTAGCCAGGAGGTCGGTGGCGAGCCCGGAGGCGGCCCCCGTGCGCAGAGCGGTGATCGAGCCGGCTTCCATGGCGGCGAGAGGCGCGCCCGTCTCGGTGTCGGTGAGCACGGCCAGAGCCATGATGGTCGGGAGGCCTCTATCCGGGTTGTTCGGGAAGACCGAGACGATCTTCATCACCGACGCCCCCGCCCCAGGCGAGTAGCCGGGCATGAAGAGGGTGAGACCGCCATTGCCGAAGGTGATGGGGGTCCGAATGGGGACCACCGCCTTGCCGGCCGAGTATTCGATGTAGGCGGAGCGGACCGCGTCGATCACCTGCCGCATGTCTGCCGCCGCTCGGACGTCGTCACCTGAGAGTACGAGCAATTCGCCACCCCTCCTTGTGAATGTAAAGCGCTCGTAAAGACTAGGCCACAGACCCGTACCCCGTCAATAGGCACGGGACTCCACCGTCGTACCTCAGGATACGACTCAGCATCCTGAATGCATATTGCTTGTATCAGGGACACAATCCTCCTACACTACCGGCAGATTCATGAGTTGCTCGTGGTGGTCCCGGTCCAAGACGACTGAAAGGGAGGCCCTCGATGGGACCTCACTCGACACCGCAGGTGCCCTCCCCTTTCGCCAACGAGCCGTTCCACGACCTTTCGAGTGTGCAGGGTCGGCAAACTATGGAGGACGCTCTCAGGACCGTGCGCGGCACCCTGGGCTTGCACCATTCCGCGGTCGTCGCCGGACGCGATGTCGACGGGTTGGGCCTCATCCGGTCGGTCAACCCCGCGCGCCCCTCGGAGCTGATCGGGACGGTGGCGAGCGGAGGGCCCGACGACGTAGAGGCGGCTGTGCGGGCCGCCCGCGAGGCGTTCCCCAGCTGGAGGGGCACCCCTCCCGAGCAACGCTCGGCCGTCTTGTTCCGGGCCGCTGAGATCATGCGCCGGCGGCGCCTCGAGCTGGCGGCCCTCATCGTGCTCGAAGCGGGAAAGCCGTGGGCGGACGCGGATGCCGACGTGTGCGAGGCGATCGACTTCCTGGAGTACTACGGCAGAGAGATGCTCCGTCTCATGCTGCCCCGCTCGCTCAGTCACGACGCCGCCGAACTGGACTTCTACTTCTACGAGCCGCGCGGGGTGGCCGTTGTGATCGGCCCGTGGAACTTCCCGCTGGCCATACCCATGGGGATGGTTTCGGCCGCGCTGGTGGCCGGCAACACGGTGATCTTCAAGCCGGCGAACCCCACTCCGGTAATCGGCGCCACCATGGTCGGCATCCTCCACGAAGCCGGGATTCCTGCAGCGGCGCTCAACTTCCTGCCCTGTCCAGGAGCGGAGGTAGGGCCTCTGCTAGTCAGGCACGCGGGGGTCGACCTCGTCGCCTTCACGGGCAGTCTGGAAGTGGGGCTCTCCATCCTGCGCGAGGCGGCGGTGGTGTACCCAGGCCAGCGGAGCGTCAAGAGGGTGGTCGCTGAGATGGGAGGCAAGAACGCGATCATCGTCGACTCCGACGTCGACCTCGACTCCGCGGTCCGGGGGGTCGTCCGCTCGGCTTTCTCATATGCCGGACAGAAGTGCTCCGCCTGCAGCCGAGTCATCGTGCACGAGGCCGTCTACGACCGGTTCATCGAACGCCTCCTCGAAGCGACCGCGACCCTGGTCGTCGGCGATCCCTCTCGAGCGGAGACCCAGGTGGGGCCGGTGATCTCTCCCGACGCGCGGGACAAGATTCTCGGCTACATCGAGCAGGGCATGCATGAGGGACGCCTGATGCTACCCAGGCCCGGCGCTGGGCCGGCGCCGGACGGCTACTTCGTGCGGCCTCACGTCTTCGTCGACGTCTCGCCAGAGGCCACCATCGCCCAGGAGGAGATCTTCGGCCCCGTGCTCGCCGTCCTCAAAGCTGCCGGCTTCGAGGAGGCCCTCGAGATGGCTCAGAGCGTGCGGTACGCACTCACCGGAGGCGTGTACTCCCGCGATGCGTCGCATCTGCGCCAGGCATACACGGACTATCGGGTGGGCAATCTCTACCTCAACCGGCACATCACGGGAGCGCTCGTCGGGCTGCAGCCGTTCGGGGGATTGCGGATGAGCGGCGTGGGATCCAAGGCCGGAGGGCCCGACTACCTGCTTCAGTACGTGGAGCCCCGCACCGTCACCGAGAACGTTTCGGCGGGTGATCTCGGCGTGGCCCGCGACCTGGGGCTCTCGTGACCTCCCAGACGCACGCAGCGGTCTCGCGAACCAAGCCTCGCCAGTCGGACGATGTGGCGGATACGATCCGCTCCATGATCGTCGACTTCACGCTCCCGCCTGGGAGCGTGGTCAGCGAGACCCAGCTTATGAGGCGGCTTGGGGTGGTCGCCGGGCTCGACATCTCCGATTTCGCGCTGGTGGCCCAGTGTCAGCAGGCTATCGAGCCATTTGCGGCCAGGATGGCGGCAGCCCGCATCACCGTGGGGGATGTCGCGGAACTCGAATCCATCCTTGCCCAAACCCGGATCGCGCTGGATGACGGGAATCTGGAGGCCCGACGAGGCCGAAGAACCGGCGCGCGAGCACTGAGCTAGTCTCCTGTGTGGTGAGGATTATGAGGATCACGGATCACCCGATTCTGAGGTTCGAGCACGGCCCGATGGTGCGGTTCACGTTCGACGGCCGGGAGTTGGAGGGCGTGGGGGGCGAGGCTATCGCCGCCGCTCTTCATGCCGCCGGAGTACGCGTGCTGAGCCATAGCCACGGCCTTCATCGGCCCCGTGGCTTCTACTGCGCCATCGGCAACTGCTCCTCGTGCATCATGGTGGTCGACGGCGAGCCGAACGTGCGGGTCTGCGTCGAAAAGCTCCGTGCGGGGATGCGGGTTGAGACCCAGTTCGGCAAAGGGCGGCTGCGGATGCAGGCCGACGGCGAGATGGCGAACCCCTCGTGAGCAATCCTGGTGGGCGAGACAATGTGGGCACGCCACGCGAGGTCCAGGTGGTCGTGGTGGGCGCCGGTCCCGCGGGGCTATCCGCGGCGCGGAGCGCGGCATCTCTCGGGGCCCAGGTGGTGCTGCTGGACCGCGAGTCCCGACCCGGCGGGCAGCTTATCAAGCAGACGCATATGTTCTTCGGCTCGCGCGAGCAGTACGCCGGCACCCGTGGCATCGACATCGCCCGCATCCTCTACGACCAGGCGCTAGACACAGGTGGTGTCGAAGTCTTTCTGGACGCCACCGTTCTCGGGCGTTACCCCGACTCGGTGGTCACGGTGGAGCATGCCGACCGATGTCTCAAGCTGAAACCAGAGCGTCTGATCATCGCGACCGGGGCGTCCGAGAAGGTGCTGCCCTTCCCCAACAACGACCTGCCCGGCATCTACGGCGCGGGCGCGGTGCAGACCCTGATGAACGTCCACGGGGTCCGGCCGGGCGAACGGGTGCTCATGGTGGGCGCGGGCAACATCGGCCTCATCGTGACCTACCAGCTGCTGCAGGCCGGTGTCGACGTGGTGGGCCTCATCGAGGCGGCGCCGACCATAGGCGGCTACCTGGTGCACGCGTCCAAGGTCAGGCGGTCGGGGGTCCCCATCCTCACCTCGCACACCATCAAGGAAGCGTACGGGAAGCCGGCGCTCGAAGGCGTCGTCGTCTGGCAGCTCGACGAGCGGTGGCAGCCGATCCCCGGGACTGAGCGAGACATCTACGTGGACGTCGTGTGCGTGGCGGTGGGGCTCAGCCCTCTCACGGAGATTCTTTTCCAGGCGGGCTGCGAGATGCGCTACGTGGCCGAACTCGGTGGACACGTCCCCGTGCGGGACGATGACCTGCAGACGACGGTGCCCGGCATCTTCGTGGCCGGCGACTGCTCCGGCATCGAGGAGGCCTCGAGCGCCATGGTGGAGGGGACGCTGGCGGGAGCGTCCGCTGCAGTCAGCCTGGGCCTCGGGGGGGAGCAGGCCGACGTAGTAAGGGAGCGTGCGCTGTCGGAACTCTACGAACTCCGGTGCGGCCCCGCCGGCCGGAAGACCCGCGACGGCCTGTGCCGTTTGGCTGGATGAGGCGTGACGACATGCTGAAAAGAACCGGAGTGCCCACCCCCACCGATCTGCAAGGGGTCACCCCGCCCGCGGACCGTATGGCGCGGGGTCGGGTGGCGATCGTCGAATGCTTCCAGGAGATTCCCTGTAACCCGTGCGCCGACGCCTGTTCTTTCGGGGCCATCAAGCCGTTCGAGGACATCAACCACATGCCGGAGGTCCTCTCCGATGAGTGCACGGGCTGCGCGCTCTGCGTGCCCAGGTGCCCGGGTCTGGCGATCTTCGTGGTCGACTTCTCCTACGCTGAGAACGAGGCCCTGGTTGCCATACCCTACGAATTCCTGCCCATGCCGACCCCCGGAGAGACGGTCGCCGCCCTCGATCGTGAGGGAGCGTGGGTGGCCGACGTGCACGTGGTGAGGGTGCAGGATACGCCGTCCCAGGACCGCACCCGCGTGCTCTGGCTCGAGGTGCCTAAGGACCTCGCCATGACGGTGCGCAACATCCGGGTGGAGGTCTGACCGTGCCCGACCGGACCATCGTCTGCCGCTGCGAAGACCTGACTCTGCAGGACATCCGCGACATCATCGCGGCCGGGCTCACCACGATGGAGGAAGTCAAGCGGCTCACCCGCTGCGGCATGGGCCCGTGCCAGGGTCGCACCTGCCGCGCCACCGTGGCCGCTGAGATCGCCCGGGCTACCGGCGTCCCGATCGAAGACGTGGCTCCGCCCACGTTCCGCCCCCCCATCAAGCCGGTGAAGTTGGGGCTGTTCCTGAGGACGGGGACGCCCGGCGACCCGACGGTCGCCCCCGGGCGTACGCCGACAGACGGCGGAAGCGACCATGCGTAGCGCCGCCGACGCCGTGGTCATCGGGGGTGGCGTTCACGGCTGCTCGGTCGCCTACGTCCTGGCCGCGCGCGGCATGCGGAACGTGGTGCTCCTCGAGAAGGAGTATCTGGCCGCCGGCGGGACGGGGCGCTCGGCCGCCGGCATACGGCACCAGTTCGGCACCGAGGTGAACGTGCGCCTCGCCCGAGCGAGCCTGCGCATGATGGAAGAACTCACCGAAGAGCTGCAGTATGGCCGCAGCATCGATCTCATGCAGAAGGGCTACCTCATCCTCGCCTACACCGAGATCCAGCTGGAGCAGTTCTGCCAGAACACCGACCTGCAGTGTTGCTTCGACCCCGAGAACCTGACGGTGATCCTCTCCCCCGACGAGATCCGAGAGCTCAATCCGTATCTCAACGTGGAGGGGGTGTACGGGGCCTCGTTCAACCCACGCGACGGCCACGTGAACCCCTGGCACGTCACCCAGGCGTATGCCGAAGCCGGCCTGCGCGCGGGGGTCGAGATCAACCGCTTCACCGAGGCTGTCGGCATCACCCTCGAAGGAGGGCGGGTGACCGGGGTACGCACCACGAGGGGCGACATCGCTACGCCCATCGTCGTCGATTGTGCCGGGCCCCACGGCCACCTCGTCGCCGCCATGGTGGGGCTCGACGTGCCGCTTGTCCCCCAGCGCCACCAGATCCTGGTCACCGAGCCGGTAGAGGAGATCTGCCCTATGATGGTCCTCTCCTTCACACACGGGACCTACTTCAAGCAGACTCCCCACGGCAGCCTGCTCATGGGCTACGGAGACCCGGAACACGAGGTCATCGGCCTGGACCAGGAAGGAACCTGGGACTTCCTCGAGGAGGCGGCCCGTCGCGTGAGTTTCCACCTGCCCATCGCCGCGGAGGCGCGGGTCGTGCGCCAGTGGGCCGGACTCTACGATATGACTCCCGACTGCCAGGCGATCCTCGGGGGGACTCCTCAGGTGGAAGGTTTCTACCTGGATATCGGGTGGAGCGGCCATGGCTTCCAGCTGGGTCCCGTCGTGGGGAAGGTGCTCGCGGAGATCATAGTTGGAGGGTGTCCGTCGATAGATGTGAGCGCCATGCGCCTCGAACGCTTCGCCGAGGGCGATCTCTGTCCCGAGCCGGCGTGCGTCTAGAAGCGCGGACGCCTGGGCCTCACCGGGAATACAATCGCGGTAACCGGATGGCAAGTATCGCGGCCAACGCCCAGCCGCAGCGGTGAGCGAGGAGACCACGGCTGGTACTGCCGCCGTATGAAGGTGTACCATAGTGATGCGTATCGAAGATGTAACGTTGTAGCGGAGATGGCACATGCACCGCACCCAGATTTTGCTCAAGGCCGCACAACACACGGAACTGACCGCGATCGCACGCCGGGAACAGCGTAGTCTGTCCGACCTGGTCCGGGAGATGCTGCGGCTCCAACTCGAGGCGCGTCGAAAGCTCAGCCTGGCTGCGGCAGCTGAAGCGTTGCTAACCGACTATCGGGACGATCCAGAACTGTCTGCCTTTACGGCCCTCGATATCGAGGACGTTCATGCGTAGGGGTGAGGTCTGGCTCATCAATCTAGATCCGACAGTCGGCGCTGAGATCAGAAAGACCCGCCCGGCTGTGATCGTGAGCGAAGACGCGATCGGGATACTCCCCCTGCGGGTCGTCGTGCCCCTGACTGAGTGGAAGGCGCGCTACGCGATCGCTGCGTGGTTGGTACGGGTCGAACCCGATGGGGAGAACAGCCTGGACAAGCCTTCGGCTGCTGACGCCTTTCAGATCCGTTCCGTCTCGCAGACGAGGTTCGCCTCGCGCATGGGACAGGTCTCAACGGTTGACCTTGACGCGATTGTCAGGGCCATGCAGGTGGTTGTCGGGGCATTCTGACGCGGGGGGCCGTGACCGGCTTGAAGGCGATGCTCTGAAAGTGCCGCATCCTTCTTCTCTCGGTGGATGTCCCGGTCTCGACGCGGTGCGATGACGTTCGAACGATTCGGAGTAATGCCTTGCACACGCTCATTCACGGCATGAGGCGGAGATCGCCGACTCATGCCGCAGGTATCGCGTTAGGCAGCTGGACGTGTTCGGCTCGGCCGCGCGCGGGCAGGGTTTTGACCTGCAACGGTCTGATGTCGACTTCTTGGTGGAGTTCCAGCCGGGGCCGAACACCGGGTACGCGCGGATGTACTTCGAATTCCAGGAGGCCCTCGAGCACCTGGTCGGGCGGCCGGTGGGTCTAGTCGGCGGGCCACCCGTGCCACAACGCTTTGGCCTGCTCCCAGGCTTCGGCCGCCGGGGTGTCGTCCATGGGGATGTACTCCGCCCCGGGGAAGCTATGGGCCGGCGGGGTGAAGGTGCCCCGCTCTATCAGGCGGCCGATGTTCGCCCGGTAGACCTCGTCCGCGCGGGCGTGGTCGAGGGGCTCCCCGAGGAATAGGTTCTTCGGGTGGATGGGTTCGTCGTACATCTTGCGGAAGATCTCGGTGCGCAGATCCTTGATCCAGTTGGAGTTCAGGTTCATCACCCGGAACTGCCGTAGGGCCTCGATGTCGATGATCGCCGCCACGAAGCTGTTGTAGCCCGAAGCGGAGTAGGAGATGACGTTACCTAAGTAGTCGACGATGTGGGAGTTTCCCCCGCCGATGTCGTACGGGTGCTTCATCCGCGGATGCAGGAACACCGGGCCCACGTTGGGACACAGCATGTAGAGCGAGTTGAACTGGGCGTGGCCCCGGTTCTGGATCATCCAGCCGCCGCCGCCCGGATAGCTCGACGCCGTCATAGGCACGGCCTCACTCGGCCGGTAGACCAGCTCGGCCCCGTTGAAGGCCAGGGCCCGCACCGCCTCGGGGTACTCTCCGTCGGAGCAGCAGATGGTGCCGATGTTCCCGATCTCGGGGTTGCGGTAGACCGGGTAGAAGGCTTCCAGAGAGTCCCCGAACACCTCCACCCAGCGGTCCCAAATGTCGTGAGGCGTGCAGGAGTGCTCGCGGCACCACACCATGTTCTTGGGCGCCTTGTGCACTACCGAGCCGTCCGGGCCGAGGATGAAGAGCGTGTTGAAGTAGCGGTCGGCCATGACCTCGGGCCAGCGCGCCTTGCACTGCACGATCAGGTGGGTGCGGTATTGTTTGGCCAGGCGGCCGAGCCACTCGGTCTCCGGTCCGGGGATGTCGATGAAGAGCTCCCGGCCGGCGATCTCGTGCGGCACGTCGAAGGCCTCGTCGGTGAAGCCGGTGAGCGCGCCCTCAGCCAGGGCCATGAGTTTCACCGGCATGTTGATGCTCACTACCGACATGGAGGCGTGAATGCCGTCCTCGATGATCCTGAGGTTCTCGGCG
>CAZDGO010000072.1:0-9105 GCA_964504825.1 uncultured Gaiellales bacterium | reverse complement strand
TCGATCTCCTCGTTCACCGTAGTAGTCGGAGACGCCGGCGGACGCGGCGGCCGGCGCGCAGCGGGGCGCGGCCTGGGTCGCACAGCAGGGGCCGGAGTGTCAGTCATAGTCGAATCTCCCGTCGTTCGTCAGAGAAAAGGTGGATGGTGTCCACGAAACGCACGATGCGACAGCGCGTGCACATCACCAGGGTATGGCTCCGGGCTCCATCCCGGAAATAGTCTATGCCACGCAAGAAGTCACCCGAGGTGACTCCCGTGGCTGAGAAGATGACGTCGCCCTTGACCATGTCGTCGGTGCGCAACACCGTCTCGATATCGTCGATGCCGTGGGCCCGAGCCTCCTCCACTTCCTTACGAGAAAGAGGCCACAACTTGGCTTGGATCTCACCGCCCAAGCACCTCATGGCGGCTGCCGCGATGACTCCCTCGGCAGCCCTGCCGATGCCGATGTACACCTGATCGCCCGTGCCTTCCACCGCAGCAGCTATGGACGCCGTTATGTCACCGTCAGCGATCAGCTTGATGCGTGCTCCCACCCGGCGGACCTCGGCCACCAGACTCTCGTGCCGTGGCCGGTCGAGCATGATCACCGTAAGGTCGGTCGGAGCACGATCATATGCGTCGGCCACCGCCAGCAGGTTGTCGGCCACCGGAGCCTCGATGTCGATGCGACCGGCGGCGCGCGGGCCCACCACCAGTTTCTGCATGTACATGTCGGGCAGCGACATGATGTGTTCAGGGGCAGCCACGACCAAGACGCTCATCGCGCCTCCTTGGCCCCTGGCGACGGTGTCGGTGCCCTCCAGGGAATCAGCGGCCAGAGCGCAGGCCGGCCCGCCGGCCCCCACGATCTCTCCTGGTCGAAGGGCGGCGGCGTGGGCCGGTTTCCCTTCGCCGATGACCACACGGGCCGTCACGGGCAGACCGCCGAATGCGGACCGCATGGCGGCTGCGGCAGCCCCGTCGGCGGCGACGGTATCACCGTGTCCCATGTGCCGCCCCGCCGCGAGCGCGGCGGCTTCGGTGACCGGAGTGAACTCGCTACACACGCACGGGAACGCCCCGGAGCCCCACACTTGCTCGTTCATCTCATCACTCTCCGCTCATCCTCCGCCCGCCCGCCCATCTCCGCCCTGCCGCCCATCTCCGCCGGCAAGACCGGCCGCTATAGGACCTGACGCCGCCTCGAACGCCTCGATCCGCTCGTAGAGGGCATCCACCACCAGCGCCACCGTATCGTCGATGTTCACGTTGTCGATCACCAACGTCCCCTCTTCCGCGGCCCGACTCAAGATGAACTCCTGGATACGCCGGATCTCATCGAAGTTGGCCAAATACCGCTGCACCGGGCGTTGACCATCGGTCTTCCACTCGCGCACCAGGAAATGGCCGCGGTGAAGCTCCGCATCGCGCACCCCCACCACCAGGGGCAGCACGATCGCGTGCTCCTCGCCGGTGAGCGGGAAGTGACCCGGCACCACGTGCACGCCCTCGACCACCATGCTGGTGCCCTCCGTCACGGCCCGCTGCACCACGGCCGAAACGCCCACGGTCACCATCTCGACCTGCTCTACGAAACCCACCAGATGCGGGTTCAAACTGCTTCCCACCGGAATCCGCACAGCGCCGCCGGCGTCGAAGGACGAGTAGTGGATCTCCGGCATGAGGGCCTTGGAGAAGAACGTCCGCATGACCTGTCGGATGGAGTCGCTGGAGATGATCCGCACGATGCCCAAGCGGTTGGCCAACTGACTGGCCAAGGTGCTCTTTCCCACCCCCGTCGTGCCTCCGATGAGGATGATAACCGGCCGCTCCCGCAAGCCCGGACGATTCCATGTCTCGTAGCGCTTGAGAAAGCGTTCGCCCTCCATTTCGCCCAGAACCCGGCCCACGACGGGGTAGAGTTCGTCCATCGAGATCCGAAGTGCGCCCCGCTCGCGTAGCAGCCGTTCAACTTCCTGTGCCACTCGATAGGCCCGATCGGGAGGGAGCCCCGTCGCCGTGAGCGACTGTGCCAAGAGACCTTTCGAGAAGGGCACCGCGTGACTCTCGCTCACGATGTGGATCGGGACGTCCATCCGACGCCGCCCGTGCTCCCTAGGCTCTTGCATAGAGTGCAAAGCGCTCCTTGGCTACGTCGGCGAGCCAGCGGCACGTGTCGGCCAAAGTCCCTTCACGCGCCGGCGCAACTTCGCGGGGCTCGTTGTCGACGAACACCACCGGCACCGCCCTCCGATTCGCCTCTTCGACCACCACATCGATGGCCGCCGCTTTGATCTCTGTCAAATACATCTCTGCCGCCCACACCTCAGGAGACCGCATGTCGAGATCCAAGGCCCGCCTGTCGGACAGGTTGCTGGACCATGCCACCACTCGGCACCCATGATGTTCTTCCAAGTGCCGTCGCAACACCGGCGCCTGCGCCGCCGGCGCGGTCGAGAAAACCGCTACCCGCTGCCCCTGCACCGAGGAGACCGGCCGTGGCCGGAACACCATCGGGATCACAGGCACCTCCGGCTTTATTTCGCGTATCTCGGCCATAAGCGCCCTCACGGCCGCGTCCTCCGCCATCGGCGGCTCGGCCATCGTAACGACTACCACATCACTTACCAGCACCCGGTACGTGCCCAAATAGCCCACTATGTGGTCCCGGGGTTGATGGGCTCCTGCCACGAGCAGGCGCGCATCAGTCGCCACCGGCGGTATTGCCGCCCCGCTCCCCTCGAAGACCACCAGCCTTGCCCCGAGGGTGTTGGCGAGCAGCGCGCCCTCGCCTACGTTCGACACGAATGGCGCCCCGGCCAAGCCACCTCCGCAGCGCCGGCAGCCGATTGTGGTCACCCGACTCAACACAGCGTCTTCGATGTGATCGGATGCGGCGTGACGCCCCTTGTGGCTCCACGCCAGAAGATCCGCACTGGCCAACGGCGCTCCACCACCGTCGATGACCTCAGGCTCTGGAGGACCACCGCGCCCCATCGCCACCACTACGACCCCGCCGCCGGCAGACCCTCCGCGAGCGGTAAGGTTTGAAGTCTCGCCCAGGCACGAGTCGAGAGTCCGAGCCACATATCCGCTGATCGCCGTCTTGCCCACGCGTTTCGCCGTACCGATGACGGACACCGACGGAATCGTTGAAAGGCGATCAAGCCTCGGGGGTGTGAAGCGAAAGTCGGACCCTTCGTACGCGACGTTCCGGGCAAGGGAGTGACTGATCAGCCGGAACCTCAACGAGTACCCTACCACAGGCTCGTCGCTGACGTCAACGACCACTTGAGGCCGGTACCGATCGATAGCCTCCGTCAGCGACGTCACCGGGTCGGGCCCGCCCATCACCGCCAGGCCGTAGACCTCCGCGCCGGCGGCAACCGGGTCTCCCCCTACCTTCTCCGTGCCACCCAAGAACACAGCGGCCAAGAACTCGTAGCGCCGGCTCAGTTCCCGCAACGCATGGGCTACGACTGCGGGGTAGTGCTCTCCGTCGATGAGGGCCAACGCGCGCGGGCGCCGGCTGTTCTGGCTAGGGGCGCGCCACGATTGCCCGGCGCCCTCACACCACTGGTCGTTCATGCGTCGCCGGCGATCCGATCGAGCTGGAAGTCGTGGCGAACATAGGTGGAGACAGCCGCGTCAAACTCCACGATCACCTCTCCCCCTCGGAAGGGATAGTTGCGCGTGACCCGCACGCGTTCCCCTTCTATGTCGACTACGTTGTAACACGGCTTCGTGTCGCCCCGCAATCGCAGCGTCGACACCGTGCCGGTGTTGACTATGAACATATCCTCCAGCCGCCACGCATAGGGGACGTGCTTGTGTCCCGAGAGGACCAGGTCGACGCCGCAGTTCACTAGGATCTCCAACACGTCCCCCGCGTCATACACGACGTTGCGCTCGCGACCCGTGCCGGGGATCGGAAGAAGATGATGGTGAAGCGTAAAGATCTTGAAGTCCTCGGGATGTTCCATCAGGGCGTCGCGTATCCAGGGATACCGGTGCCGGCCGATGCGACCGTTGTCGAGGTCGGGTTCGCTCGAGTCGATCCCCACAACCGTCACCCCGCCGAACCGGACGATCGAATCCCGCCCAGTGAACAGGCTTTCGAAGTGCACATAGCCCACATTGCGGCTGTCGTGATTACCCGGGACCACCAGCAGCCGCTCGCAGTCCAGCTTGTCGAGATACTCCTTGGCCTCTCGATACTCCTGCCGATAGCCCATGTTGGTGAGGTCGCCGGTCACCACGACCAGGTCGGGCGCCAGGTCGTTGATCTCGACCAGCGCCCTATTGAGCAGATTGGGCACGAAATACTGCGACCCGGTGTGGAGGTCGGACAGATGCACGATCCGCCGGCTCCGGGTCTTCGGGTTCACCGGCGGATCCGTCTGACCACCTGTATTCGCCGCGCCGCTCACCTCCGCCTCACTCGGCGCGCGGGCGTGCGCCCGAAACCCCGCTCAACTCCTCCCGCAGACCGGCCGCGATGCTACGGCCCACCCCGCGGAACGCATCCCGGGCGCTCGCGCCGAACAGCAAAGGCAGCAGCCCGCCGGAAGCCGTGGGAGCCAGATCGCGCACGCGATAGTCCCCCACGTCGAGGTGGGCCAGCCGGGCCGCCTCGTCGGTCGCGTCGCCGTATGAACCGAGCTTGTCGATCAGACCCAGTCGGAGCGCCTCCTCCCCCGGGTAGGTCAAACCGGTGGCGAGTGCTTCCACCTGCTCCCGCTTCAAGTTCTTCCGACCATCGGCTACATCGGTGATGAACTGGCGATAGATAGTGTCCATCTGAGCGGAGAGTATGTCTTTCTCCTCTTGAGTCATCTCGCGGGCGGGATTGCCGATGTCCTTGTACTTCCCTTTGGTAAGGACCGTGTAGCCGATGCCCAGTTTGTCGTAGAGACCCGACAGATCCTGCGCCGAGAGGATCACTCCGATGCTGCCCACCTGCGACGAGGGGGCCGCCATGATGAGGTCGGCCGGACTGGAGAAGTAGTACGCTCCTGAAGCGGCGACATCGGCCACCGAAACCACCACCGGCTTGTTCATGGCCTTCACCGCTTGGTAGATCTCCCAGGAAGCCGCCGGGCTGCCGCCCGGGCTGTTCACGCGCAGCACGACGGCATCGATGCCCGAGTCGGCGTCGACATCCCGAAGAGTCTCAGCCGCCCAGACCGGGTCGATACCCCCGCCTCCGAACAGCGAATCCTGCGACCCGGCCGACACGACCCCGTCGAGACGCAGCACGCCCACCGTACCAGAGCCCCACCCTCCCCGGCCTCCGCCGTCGCCTCCTGCGTACAGCAGGATTCCCAGGAAGACCGCATAGAGCACGGCCAGGGCGCCGCCCACGGTGAGCACTATCTTCCAGCCCCTCGACACGCCCTCACCTGCCTCTACAGCACTCTGATGGTCATGGGCCTACTCTTCGCGCACGAGAGGCCGGCCACCTGCTCCATTGCGGCAAAAAAGCCCCGTTCCCTCGTAGGATGTGTGATCAGCATCAGCTCGGCTTCATCGCCGTGGCCTTTCTGGATCATGCTCTCGATGGATACGTCATGCTCCTCGAAAATGGAGGCTATCTGGGCAAGCACGCCCGCGCGGTCCTCCACTTTGAAGCGGATGAAGAAGGCCGAGCTCATCTCCTGGTCGGGGCACAGGTCGAGAGATTTGTAGCACGTGCAACTCTGCAGGAACCCCGCTACATCCGTGCCGGCGATGTTGACGATGTCGCTCACCACCGCTGTTGCGGTAGGCGGACCCCCCGCCCCAGGACCGGTCAGCATGATCTCGTCGATTGTGTGACCCTTCAGGTAGACGGCGTTGTACGAACCGTTGATCGAGGCGAGGGGATGGTTCTCGGGCACCAGTGCTGGATGCACCCGCACGTTCACCCGCCCATCGATAAGCCGTGCCGCGCCGATCAGCTTGACGACGAAACCGAACTGCTTCGCGTATTCGACGTCCTCGATGGAGACCTTCTCGATGCCTTCGTATGTCACGTCGCTCATGGTCACACGCGACCGGTAGGCGAGCGAAGCAAGTATCGCCATCTTCGCGGCCGCGTCAGCACCGCCGACATCGGCCGTCGGATCAGCTTCGGCGTAACCCAGATCTTGCGCTTTCTTCAGCGTGTCCCCATAGTCGCCTTCGCCCCGATACATCGCGGTCAAGATGTAGTTGGTCGTGCCGTTCACGATGCCGTAGACCGTGTGCAGATCGGCCGCGATCATGCCCTCCCTCATCACCTTGATGATCGGGATAGCACCGCCCACCGAGGCTTCGAACCGGATCTGCCGGCCCAGCTGGTCGGCGAGGTCGAACAGGGCCGCCCCACGGTTCGCCAAGAGCTGCTTGTTCGCCGTGACCACGTCGCGGCCGGCGCGAAGGGCGCCCTCGATGAACGTGAAGGCCCACTCGGTGCCGCCGATGAGCTCCACGACGATCGACACCGAGGGATCGTCCAACACCCGCTGGAAGTCATCGGTGAAGAGATCGGCCGGAGCGTCGATCCCTGCTCGGCTGAAATCCTTCTCGACGATGTATGCCACCCGCAGGTCGACCCCGGTAGCATCGAGGATGGCGTCGTGCTCCTTCTGGATCACGGCGTAGACGCTCGACCCGATGGTGCCGAAGCCGAGCAGGGCGATGGTCACCGTCTTCACGTCCTCTGCCTTCATGCACCCCACCGCCGCCTCCTACCCATGCAGAGGACGCTGGCGCGCCACCAGGTCCGCGTAGCTCTCGCGCTCTACGATTACCCGCGCCTCACCGTCGTTCACCAGCAGCACCGCGGGCCGGGGGTTGCCGTTGTAGTTCGAGGCCATAGAGAAGCAGTAAGCTCCGGTCACCGGCATCACCAGGACATCCCCCACCTGTGGGCGGGCGATAGTCGCGTCCTTGATCAGGATGTCGCTGCTCTCGCAGTGCTTGCCGGCCACAGTGACCACGGTGTCCGCCGGGTCGTCGGCACGATTGGCGATCATCGCCTCGTAGACCGCGTCGTAGAGCATGGGCCGCATGTTGTCGCTCATGCCGCCGTCGACGCTTACATACGTGCGGATCCCCGGCACCTCTTTGATGGTGCCCACCTGGTAAGCCGTCAGCCCCGCTTTGGCAACGATCGACCGCCCCGGCTCCACCAGGATGCGGGGCACCGCTAGGCCCACTCGCGCCATCTCGTCACGGACGCCTTCGATCTTGCCGGCGACGTACTCGTCGATCGTGATCGGCGTGTCCTCACCCGTGTAGCGGATGCCAAGCCCCCCGCCGACATTGAGGTAACGGCACTCGAATCCGTAGAGATCGCGCGTCTCTTTGATGAGGTCCACGAGAATGGCGATCGCCCGCCGGAAGCCTTCGAGCTCGAAGATCTGGCTGCCGATGTGGGCGTGCAGACCGACCAACTCCAGGTGCGGCGCCTCCAATGCCCGACGGATCGCCTCGACGGCGTGCCCTTCAGCCAGGCCGAAGCCGAATTTCGAATCGAGCTGGCCGGTCTGGATATAGTGGTGAGTGTGGGCTTCGACACCTGGGGTGATGCGAAGCAAGATACGCTGCCGTTGACCCCGTTCGGCCGCCATGCTCTCCAGGAGTTCCATCTCGTCGAGACTGTCGACCACGACGAAGCCGATGCCGTTGTCCAAGGCGTAGGTGAGCTCACCAGCAGTTTTGTTGTTGCCGTGATAGAACATGCGATCCGTGGGGAACCCGGCGACCAGTGCGGTGTGATATTCGCCGCCGGCGGACACGTCGATGGAGAGACCTTCCTCTTCCACGAGCTGGCAGATCGCCACCGTGCAGAAGGCTTTACTCGCGTAGATGACCTCGAAATCGTCGGTGCGCGCGCGGAACGCCTCCATGAAACGCCGACACTGATCGCGCAGTGTCTTCTCTTCGTACACCATGAGGGGGGTGCCGTACTCGGCTACCAGTTCGACGACGTCGCAGCCATCGATCTCCAGGTGGCCGGCGGCATTGCGTGAAGCGTGCGCGGGATAGATAAGGGTATGGGTCATTGAGTTCACTCCCGAGCCGGTGTGCGCACACGGTACCATACAGGCGCAGGTCACGGAGGCAGGGGTCGCGCGCCCCTGGTAGAATCACATAGCAGGATGACCGAGGATACGCCCACCTTTACCGAAGATACACTCGCCTTCGTCTACTATCGCGGCGCCAAGCCGCCGCGGTTCGCGACCCAGACCGAGTTCGATGTCGCCAAAATACTCGACTACTATCGGGTGCCGTGGGAATACGAGCCGCGCACGTTCATCCTGGAACGCGACGCCGCCGGCAACATCCTCGAAGCGTTCACCCCCGACTTCTACCTGCCCGATCTCGATCTGTACCTCGAAGTCACCCAGATGAAGCAGTCACTGGTCACGACCAAGAACCGCAAGGTACGCAGGCTTCGAGAACAGTACCCCGAGATCCGGATCAAACTGCTCTACAAGAACGACTTCATCCAGCTGGCCAAGAAATACGACTTGCCGCCGCCGCGATGAACGACACCCCGGCGTGAACGACACCACGGCGGACCTTATCGGTCCGGTGCACCTGACCGCGGCCGCGATCCACCGCCGCGTGATCGAGATGGGCGCCGACATCGCCCGCGATTACCACGATGCCGACCTCTTGCTGGTCTCGGTGCTTAAGGGGGCGATAGTCTTCCTCGCCGACCTGGCCCGAGCCATCGACCTCCCTCTGGAACTCGATTTCATGGCCATCACTTCCTATCAACAAGACAGTGGACGTTCCGATCACCCGGCCATTCGGTTGCTAAAAGACCTCGAACAACCCTTGAAGGGCCGCGACGTGCTCGTGATCGAAGACATCATCGACACGGGGCTCACCCTGCACTACATCCTTCGCACCCTCGCCCTGCGCGAACCTCGGTCGCTTGAAGTGTGCACCCTTCTGGACAGGCCCTACCGGCGTCTGGTCGACATCGACGTACGGTACGTGGGGTTCACCGTGCCCGACGATTTCTTCGTGGGCTACGGATTCGACTACCGCCAGTTATATCGGAACCGTCCGGACCTAGCCCACCTCCACATCTAGCACACACACGACTAGCAGGGTGCTGAAAAGTGACGCTTCGCCACCAGGG
>CAZDGO010000071.1:0-9106 GCA_964504825.1 uncultured Gaiellales bacterium | reverse complement strand
CGACCCAAGGAGTGAGGATGCGATACGACTTGGCTGTGATTCCCGGTGACGGCACCGGCCCCGAGGTAGTGCGCGAGGGCCTGAAGGTTCTACAGGCGGCGGCCTCCCGGGCCGGCTTCAGCTATGACCTCACAAGCTACGATTTCGGGGCCGAGCGCTATCTGCGCACGGGGGAGACCCTTCCCGACTCGGCGATCGACGAGCTGCGCGGCTACGATGCAACCTTCCTGGGGGCCATCGGCCACCCGGATGTGAAGCCGGGCATCCTCGAGCAGGGCATCCTGCTGAAGGCCCGTTCCGCCCTCGACCTCTATATCAACCTGCGCCCGGTTAAGCTGTTCCCCGGCGTGGAGACGCCGATCAAGGACAAGGGTCCGGCCGAGATCGACTTCGTCGTGGTGCGTGAGAACACGGAGGGGCTGTACTGCTCCACCGGGGGCTTCCTCAAGAAAGGGACGCCCGACGAGATCGCCGTGCAGGAGAGCGTGAACACGCGCAAGGGTGCGGAGCGCTGCATCCGCTACGCGTACGCATATGCCTCGCGGCCCGACCGCCACGCCAAACTGACCCTCTGCGGCAAGACCAACGTGCTCACCTACGCCTGGGATCTCTGGTGGCGGGCCTTCAACGAGGTCGGCGAGGCCGACTACCCGAACATTACCCGCGACTACTCACACGTGGACGCCATCGTCATGTGGTTCGTCAAGAACCCGGAATGGTTCGACGTCATCGTCACCGACAACATGTTCGGCGACATCATCACCGACCTGGCCGCCATGATCCAGGGTGGCCTAGGCGTCGCCGCGGGCGGCAACATCAACCCCGAAGGAACGGCTATGTTCGAGCCCATGGGGGGATCGGCGCCCAAGTATGCCGGTCAGAATGTGATCAATCCACTGGCAGCGATCTCTTCCCTGCAGATGATGCTCGACCATCTGGGCCAAAAGGACGCGGCCCGCTGGGTGGAAGCAGGGATCATCCATGCGATCGGGCAGATGGAATCGTTGGCCGCGGGCAAGATGGGCATGAGCACCAGCGACGTAGGCGACCTGGTGGCGCGGCACGTGGCCGAAGGGGCCGTCACCGAAGAAGCCGGCTGGTAGTCGGCAGCCGTGGTCTATCCGGTATGACGCAGCACCAAGAGATCGTGCTCTACGACACCACGCTGCGCGACGGCATGCAGCGCGAAGGCATGAGCGTGTCGGTCGACGAGAAGATCCGGATCGCCAGGCGGCTGGCGTCGCTAGGTATTCACGCGATCGAGGCCGGGTTCCCCGGATCGAACCCAAAGGACGCCGAATTGTTCCGGCGGATGGAGTCGTTGGACCTGGGTGAGGCGCGCGTGAGCGCATTCGGTATGACACGGGGCCGGGGAGTGGCCGCCGGCGCCGACCCGGTGTTGCGGATCCTGGCCGAGTGCTGGGCGCCGGTGGCCTGCATCGTGGGCAAGACCTGGGACCTACATGTCGAGAAAGTGCTCAAAGTAGATCGAGCTGAGAACCTGCGCATGATCGCCGAGTCGGTGGCATTCTTGTGCGCCCAAGGGAAGGACGTGGTCTACGACGCCGAACATTTCTTCGACGCGTACACCGCCCACCCCGGCTACGCCATGGAGTGCGTGCGTGCGGCGGCGGAGGCCGGGGCAGGCACAGTGGTGCTCTGCGACACCAACGGCGCTACACTTCCGCCGGAGCTGGGAGCCGTCGTGGCCGCGGTGGTGGATGACGTGGGCGCGCGGTGCCGTGTGGGCATCCACACCCACGACGACTCCGGGTGCGCCGTCGCGAACACTTTGGTGGCGGTCGAGCGGGGGGCCGTGCACGTGCAAGGCACTATCAACGGCTATGGTGAACGCTGTGGCAACGCCGATCTGTGTGCCGTTATCCCGTCGCTGAAGCTGAAGATGGCTCGCGATTGCATCTCCGACGCGAACCTTGCCCGGCTCACCGACGCCGCCCATTACGTGGCCGAGCTCTGCAACGTGTCACCCGATCCTCATCAGCCGTATGTGGGCCGGAATGCCTTCGCGCACAAGGGTGGATTGCACGTCGCGGGCGTAGCCGTCGACCCGCGCACCTTTGAACACATCGTGCCGGAACGCGTGGGGAACGTTCCTCACATCCTGGTGTCGGAGTTGTCGGGCAAAGGGACCATCCGCCAGAGAATGGAGGAGTTGGGGTATGCCCCTGGCGAGGAGGGCGCAGTGGCCGAACGGGTGCTGCGGCGCCTCAAGCAGAAGGAGCACGAGGGCTACCATTACGAAGCCGCCGACGCCTCGTTCGAACTCCTGCTTCTGGACGAGCTGGGGCGACCCGCGGAGTTCTTCCGCCTGGAGAGTTTCCGCATCATCGTGGAGAAGCGGGCCGACGGTGCGGTGATGACCGAGGCCACCATCAAGGTCCACGTGAACGGCGACCGCATCATCCAGACCGCCGAGGGCAACGGTCCGGTGAACGCCATCGACAAAGCCCTCCGCCAGGCCATCGAGCGTAAGTACCCTCGTCTCAAAGACATCCACCTGACCAACTTCAAGGTTCGCATCCTGGATGAGGATCAGGGATCGGGCGCCGTCACCCGGGTGCTCATCGACTCATCCGACGGACTGGAGTCGTGGGGCAGCGTGGGGGTGAGCGATAACCTGGTTGAGGCCTCCTGGCAGGCCCTGGTGGATTCCCTCACCTACGGGCTCTTGCGCGCCGCGGCAGCGGAGGTGGACGACTCCGAGTAGGCCGGTCGGCCGCACGCACGGTCTCCCTGTGCGAGGGTTGACAACCCTGTATCATCAGAGTATCCTCCAGCTAGATTTTAGGTATACCTAACGTGGGGGCGCTGACAACAGTGCCGCTGTCGGCAAGGAGGAGCAGATGACACTACTCGAGGCGCGGAAGGGGAGCCGGGTGCGGATCCTGGAGATTCCTGACGACCGTGCCCGGGCCCAGTGCATCCGCTTCGGCATCGGTGAGGGTACCGTGGTCGATTGGGCCGAGCCGCTCAGGGTCGGTCCCGTGCTGGTGCGCCAGGCCAATCAGGAGATCTGCCTGGGTCGTAGTCTCGCTTCCCGCATCGTGGTGGAGGAGGCCGGGCCCAACGGTGGGTGCGGACTTGACGTTCGCTGCCGGAGGGCATGAGGGCCAAAGACCACGCGCGGTCGGGCCTCCCGGTGGCGTCGGGCCTCCCAGCGTGTCACGGCCACGTGTCGGTTCAGGCGCCGGACGGCGCCCGCAGGATCGTCTTGGTGGGCAATCCCAACGTGGGCAAGTCTCTCTTCTTCAACGCGTTCACCGGTCTCTACGTGGATGTCTCGAACTTCCCCGGCACTACGGTGGCGATCTCGAGCGGGCGCATGGGTGACGACGTCGTTCTCGACACCCCGGGCATCTATGGGGTCTCGTCGTTCAACGACGAGGAGATCGTGGCCCGTGACATCGTCATCGACGCCGACGTGGTGCTCAACGTGGTCGACGCCGTCCACCTGGAACGCGACCTCTTTCTGACCCTGCAGTTGATCGACATGGGGCTGCCATTGGTGGTGGCCCTCAACATGGTCGACGAGGCCGAGGGGCGAGGCATGCGCGTGGACGCCGCGGAGCTCGCCCGGTTGCTCGGGGTACCGGTAGTGCCCACGGTGGCCACCAGTCGTAGTGGCTTCGCCGAAGCCCGGGCCGCCCTGGCGGAGGCCCGCGTGGGACTCTCCGACCCGGTGCTGCAGGACCGCATCGTGGGACTGCTCGACCGGGTGGGCACGTGCGGCGAGGCCTTGCTGGTGCTCGAGGGCGACCCGTTCATCGCCGAGCGCCACGGCGTGGAGCCGCTGGGACTGCGCGACGAGATCTACCTCAGCCGCCGGCAGCGGGTTAACGCCGTCGTGGGTCGGGTGGTGGAGCGTAGCGGGGGAGGCCTCGATCTGCGTACTCGGCTCGGCCACGCCCTCTTGCGACCGCTCACCGGGATCCCCGTGTTGGCCGGGGTGCTCTTCATCATGTACGAGATCATCGGCGTCTTGGTGGCGCAGACTGTGGTCGGTTTCACCGAAGGCACGATCATGCAGGGCTACGTGGAGCCCCTTATCCGGCAGGCGGTCAGCGCCGTGGTGGGGTCTACCGGTGTGCTGTACCAGTTGCTCGCGGGAGATTACGGCGTGCTCACGCTGACCATCACCTACATCCTCGGCCTACTCCTGCCTCTGGTGATCGGCTTCTACCTCATGATGTCGTTGCTGGAGGATTCCGGCTACCTTCCCCGCATCGCCGCTTTGACCGACCGCATGATGACAGTCGTCGGTTTGAACGGCCGGGCGATCATCCCTATGATCTTGGGGTTCGGATGCATCACCATGGCCACTATCACCACGCGGATACTGGGCAATGAGCGCGAACGCAAGATCGCGACCGCGCTGATGGCGTTCGCCATTCCGTGTTCGGCGCAACTCGGGGTCATCACAGGGCTACTGGCGGGTGCGGGCGGTCTCTCCTTGACGGTCGCGTATGCGGCGATCATGATCGTGATCTTTGGACTGCTGGGCGTGCTGATGGCGCGCTTCATACCCGGGGAATCCACCGACCTGCTCATCGATCTGCCCCCGCTACGCGTGCCCCGCCCCATGAACGTCTTGACCAAGACCTATCGCAAGACGATCATGTTCCTGCGCGAGGTCAGTCTCTATTTCGTAGTGGGTTCGCTGTTGCTGGGGGTTCTGCAGGTGACCGGATCCTTGGTGTCGGCACAGAGGTGGTTGGCTCCCCTCACCGAAAGGTGGCTTCTCCTGCCGCGCGAGACGGCCACGGCTTTCATCATGGGCTTCGTGCGCCGCGACTTCGGGGCCGCCGGTCTGTACAGCTTGGGCCTCTCGGGGGCCGACGTGTTGGTGGCTCTGGTGACCATCACCCTCTTCGTGCCGTGCATCGCCTCGGTGCTCGTGATCACCAAGGAGCGCGGCAAGAGCTTCGCCGCCTTCACGTGGGTGGGCAGCGTCGTGCTCGCGTTCCTGTTCGGCGGCCTCTTGGCCCACTTCGCGAGTTGGCTGGCATGAAACTCTGCGTCACCTGTCCTCGCTGTGGTGCACGGATCAACACCCCGGTGCTACTATGCCCCCGCTGCCGCGAGCCGCTTCCGCTGGGCTGCGACGGCAACTGTAAAGGGTGCGCCACCAAGAACTCGTCTCAGAATGACGCTTCGCCGCCGGCGCCCTCTACGAGCAGAGGTGTCTCGTGAAACTGGCCCGCATCCTGTTCGACGGGCGTGTTCCCGAGGCCATGGTCGTCGCCGAGTAGCGGCGGAAGGGACCTCCGGGCTCGATCTGAGACGCCCGCCGCTGAGATTCTGGTCGCTCTGAGCGGACTTTTTCCTCTCAGGGCTCACAGATCGCTTGAGGGCAACCGGGCCTTCCGGTAGAATCAGAGAACCCGTACGACCCCACCCGAGAGGACTCGTGCCTTTGCCGTCGAGTGAACCACAGGAACGTGAGGCAGCGGCGACCGCGGGCTTCTGCCACCTGCACGTCCATACCGACTACTCGGCTCTGGACGGGGCGTGCAAGATCGACGACCTGGTTCGCAAGTGCGTGGAGTACGGCATGCCGGCGGTGGCTGTGACCGACCACGGTGTCCTCTGCGGTGCGGTGCAGCTCTACCAGAAGGCCACCGCTGCGGGCGTCAAGCCGATCATCGGTCTCGAGGCCTATGTGGTGGCCGATCGGTTCATCAAGGATGCCCAGTCGGAGCAGAAGTGGCATCTCACGCTTCTAGCGCGCGACAACCAGGGCTACCGGAACCTGCTCAAAGTGGGCAGCTTGGCGTTCCTCGAGGGCTACTACACCAAGCCTCGGGTCGACTACGACCTCTTGCGCCGGCATGCCGAAGGGCTCATCTGCCTCTCTGGCTGCCCGACGGGTCGGCTCTCGAAATCCCTGGAGCACGGCCGGTTCGCCGAAGCCGAGCGGGAGATCGAACGGCTCGTATCCATATTCGGACGTGAGAACGTCTACATCGAGATCCAGGAGACCGGCATAGCCGAACTGGCTGAAGTGCCGGCCCGCCTGGCCGAGCTGGCCGAGCGCATGGATCTGCCGCTGGTGGCCACCAACGACGTGCACTACCTCGATGAAGACGACGCCGGCGCCCACGACGTGCTGCTGTGCATCCAGACCGGTTCCCGCCTGGACGAAGAGAAGCGCATGCGCTTCACCACCCAGGAGTTCTTTTTCAAGAACGAAGCCCAGATGCGGGAGTCGTTCCGCCGCTATCCGGAGGCGGTCTCGAACACGATCAAAGTAGCCGAGCGGTGTAACGTCACCATGGAGTTCGGCGAACTTCATCTGCCCCGCTTCGAGGTGCCCGAGGGGCATACGGAGTCGTCGTATCTGCGGGAACGGTGCGAGGAAGGCCTCGCGCGTCGCTACGGTGCCGACCCGGGCTCCGAGGTGCGTGAGCGCCTGGAGATGGAACTGGCCGTTATCGAGAAGATGGGTTTCCCGCCCTACTTCCTCATCGTCTGGGACTTCGTGCACTACGCCAAGAGTAACGGCATCCCTGTGGGCCCGGGCCGGGGTTCGGCTGCGGGCTCCATCGTGTCCTATCTGCTGGGCATCACCGATCTCGATCCCCTGGCGTACGATCTGCTGTTCGAGCGCTTCCTCAACCCGGACCGCATCAGCATGCCCGACATCGATATCGACTTCTCGGTGGAAGGCCGCGAACGGGTGATCGACTACGTGGCCCAGAAGTACGGCCGCGATCGGGTGGCCCAGATCGCTACATTCGGTACCATCAAGGTGCGCCAGGCCATACGCGACGCCGCCCGGGTCATGGATGTGCCCTACAGCACCGCCGATCGCATCGCCAAGCTCGTGCCCGAGGGCCCGAAAGTCACCCTCGAAGACTGCATGAAAGAGAAGCAGGAGCTGCGGGCGGAGTACGACGCGAACGACGAGGTGCGGCGGGTGGTCGATATGGCCCGTCCCCTCGAAGGGCTGATCCGTCAAGACTCCATCCATGCCGCCGGGGTGGTCATCGCCGACCGGCCGCTCACCGATTACCTGCCCCTGATGCAAAAGGGCGACGCCGAGGTGGTCACCCAGGTGTCAATGGGAGATGTGGAGAAGCTCGGGCTGCTCAAGATGGACTTCCTCGGTCTCCGCAACCTGGATGTGATCGCCAGCGCGGTCGAGATCATCCGGGCGAGTGGCCACGAGGCGTTCGATCTGGAGACCGTGCCGCTCGACGACACCCGCACCTATCAGATGCTCGCCCGCGGTGACTCGGTGGGAGTGTTCCAGTTCGAGTCCAGCGGCATGCGCGAAGCCATGCGCGACGTGGCGCCGACCGTCTTCGAAGACCTCATCGCTCTGGTCGCGCTGTACCGTCCCGGACCCATGGAGTACATCCCGCTCTACGCCCGCAACAAGCGGAATCCTAAGGCCATCTCCTACGTGGATCCCCGCTTGGAGCCCATCCTGCGCGGCACCAACGGGGTGGCGGTCTACCAGGAGCAGCTCATGGAGATCGCCAAGCGCGTCGGCGGGTTCTCGCCGGCTGAAGCCGACGACCTGCGTAAGGGCATCGGCAAGAAGATCCGCGCCATCCTCGATAAGTTGGAGCCGAAGTTCCGTGAGGGAGCGGGCCAGAACGGCACCGCGCCACACGTGATCGATCACCTGTGGTCGCTCATGGAGAAGGCCGGCGACTACTCCTTCAACAAGTCCCACGCCGCCTGTTACGCCCTCATCGCCTACCAGACCGCCTATCTGAAAGCCACCTATCCCGTGCAGTACATGGCGGCTCTTATCTCGAGCGTCATGAACACCAAGGACAAGGTACCTTTCTACGTGTCCCTCGCCAATGGCATGGGCATCGAGGTGTTGCCTCCGGATGTGAACGAGTCGTCTCTCGACTTCCGGGCCGTCGAGACCCGCATCCGGTTCGGGCTGAACGCGGTGAAGAACGTGGGCGAGAGCGCGATCCGCAGCATCTTGAGCGCGCGGGATTCCGGTGGTCCCTTTCTCTCGTTGTTCGACTTCTGTGAACGCGTCGATCTCGGCGCGGTAAACCGGCGGGCCCTCGAGAGCCTGATCAAGGCGGGTGCTCTTGACTCCACCGGGGCGTCACGCAAGGGTATGCTGGCGGTGATAGGCCAGGCCATGGCGCACGGACAGAAGGTCCAGGTCGATGCGGCACAGGGGCAGGCCTCCATATTCGACCTGATGTTCACCTCTGCCGCCACCCCCGGGTCGAGTGGCGAGGCCCGACCGAATCCCACGGAACCCCCCGTGGAGATACCCACTGAGGACTTCGGCAAAGAAGAGCTGCTGCGCCTCGAGAAGGAGATCCTGGGCATGTACGTCTCGTCGCACCCCTTGCGCGACATACGCGGTCAGGTGCGCGAGGAAGCGGAACATCTCATCTCCGAGCTCTCGAATCTGCCCGATGGCGCCACCACCACCATCGTGGGCATGGTCGCGAACGTCAAGAAGGTGCCCACGAAGAGTGGCGGCACTATGGCCTTCGTCACCGTGGAAGGTCTCGAAGGGTCCGTCGAGATGATCTGCTTCAACAAGACCTATGTGGAGAACATCAGCATTCTTCAAGAAGATCGCCTGATCAAAGTGCGGGGGAGGCTCGAACGGAAGGACGAAGCGGAACAGAAGTTCGTCCCGTTCGTTATCGAGGCCTTCGTGCCACGCACCGGCTTCGAGCCCGTCTGCATCATGCTCGATGGGGAGCGGGTGGCGCTCGACACCCTCGATGCACTCAAGATCATCATGTCGCGCTTCCCAGGGCAATGCCCGGTCGAGCTGCACGTGGCCACCGGCCAAGGGCCACGCCGCCTGGTATGTGGCGATGGGTACCGAGTGGAGCCGGACACCAGTCTCTTTGCCGAGATCCGGGTGCTGTTGGGAGAGGCGGGCATCGTGCGGCTCGAGTCCGCTCTCTTTGCGCTACCATAGCGGCCGTGACTCTGCTGACGACACCCCCCGGCACCAAAGACGTCCTGCCCACCGAGGCGGCCGAGCTGCGTTTGATCGAGGATGCCGTGCGCACGGTCTTCGCCGAGTTCGGCTACGGCGAGGTATGGACCCCCACACTGGAGTTCGAGGAGGTGCTGGCGCTCT
>CAZDGO010000070.1:0-9119 GCA_964504825.1 uncultured Gaiellales bacterium | reverse complement strand
TTCCTGCGTCCTTGTCTCACGCTCAGCGCAAGCGCCCTGGCGGCGAAGCGTCACTCTACAGCAGCCTGCTAGACCACGGGCGCCCCGACGAGGAGAGCCATGAACCAGAACTACCAGAAGATGATGAAACAGGTCCAGAAGATGCAGGCCGACATGGCCAAGGCGCAGGAAGAACTGGAGAAGGAGGTCATCGAGGCTTCCGCCGGGGGAGGCATGGTGACGGTCAAGGTCACCGGTGCGCTAGAAATCGTGGCCGTGAAGATCGATCCCACGGCGGTCGACCCAGACGACGTGGAGATGCTCGAAGACATGGTGCTGGCCGCCACCAACGAGGCCCTACGCACCGCCCAAGACCTGGCCTCCAAGAGGCTTGGAGGGCTGACCGCGGGCCTGAACATCCCCGGCCTGGGCATCTAGGAGTCACCACCTGTACAGCCCGCCTATCCAGAGGCTCATCGACGAACTGGCGAAGCTGCCCGGCATCGGGCCGAAGACCGCCCAGCGACTGACCTTCCACCTGCTCCGTCTTGACCCGGAAGAAGCCCTTCCCTTGGCTCAGGCCCTCATCGACGCCAAGGAGAAGATCGGGTTCTGCGAGCGATGCTTCAACCTAACCGACCAGGACCTCTGCGACATCTGCCGAGACACCCGCCGGGACACCACCCTCCTGTGCGTAGTGGAAGAGCCGTCGGATATCATCCACCTGGAACGCACCCATGAGTATCGGGGTCTGTACCACGTGCTCGGCGGAGCACTATCGCCCATCGACGGCGTGGGCCCGGAGCGGCTGCACATGCGGGAGCTGTTCGAACGAGTCCGAACGGGCGGCGTCGCCGAGGTGGTCGTGGCCACCAACCCGACGACGTCGGGAGAAGCCACCGCTCTGCACATCGCCGCGGAACTCAGGGCGGAGATCGACGCCGGCCAGCTGCGGGTCACCCGACTCGCGGCCGGCCTGCCCATGGGCGGCGACCTAGAGTACGCCGATGAGGTGACCCTCGGCAGGGCCCTCACCGGCCGGCGGGCACTCTGACCGTAGCGGCGGCCCCGCACCCCCTGATATGCTGCCCGCAAGGCACCACGATCAAGGAGGGGCAATGGACGCCGCCACATCGTTCACCTACATGCTGAAACAGGATGGCGGCATAAGAAAGCTGCTTATCGGCGGGGTGCTGATGTTCATCCCCATACTGGGTTGGGCCTGCGTGGGGGATACGCGCTGCGCACCATGCGGGCGGTATCCGACGGCGAGGGCACCCTGCCCGAGTGGACCGACTGGGGCGATCTCTTCGTCAAGGGTCTGCTCGCGTGGGTAGTGTCCATCGCGTTCGACGTGCCCGGTCTCATCCTGGGCCGGCTCGGGTCCGTCGGCTCCCTCCTTGCCGCGCTCTGGGGCATAGTGGTGCTGGTCGTGCTTCCCGCCGCGCTTCTCCGCTTCGCCACGCGCAACAACTTCGCGGCGGCGTTCGAGTTCTCGGCGATCATCGATTTCATCAAGGCCAACTCGTCGACGTATTTTCTTGCCGTCATCCTGGGCATAGTGGCCAGCTTCATTGCCGGGTTCGGCGTCATCCTGCTGGTGGTCGGCCTGGCGTTCACCAGTTTCTGGGCGGTGCTCGTGTGGTCGCATTCGATGGGTTCCGTATACCGCGCAAGCGCATCCGCGGCGGGGTAGGTCGTCACTCGGGCGCGTGCGATCGACCGGTGGCCGGTCTCGCGCGCCCGTGGTATCCTGCCACGTTACATCGGTGGGACATGCGGCCGCACTTCAGGCGGTCGACACCGACGCTGTGATCCGTGTACCTCGGGGGAGTTCCTAAACTCCTCTACCTGCTCCTCGTTCTCCGGACGCTTCGGGCAGAGGGGTGGCCTCCCAGGGCGGTCCGCATCCCGACCTTCCGGAGGGTTCCGGTAGTCTTAAGGCAAGGAGTGATCTGATTTGAGCGCCATTCTCACAGAGGTCAGATGGCATGCGCGCGGCGGCCAGGGCGCGGTCACCGCGGCCAAGATGGTCGCCGAGCTGGCGGTGGAGCGGGGGAAACACTTCCAGGCGTTCCCCGAATATGGCCCGGAGCGCTCGGGAGCTCCCATCGTCGCCTTCACCCGCCTCAGCGACCAGCCCATCCAGATCTACTCGCCCATCGAGCATCCGAACCTCGTGCTCGTGCTCGACGCGACGTTGCTCGGCACCATCGATGTGACCGACGGAGCGCCCGACGACGCGGTGATCATCATCAACACCGATCAGTCTCCGGCGGAGGTCAAAACTCAGCAGGACTTCGGCCTGCGCCGGGTATGCACCGTCGCCGCCACACAGATCGCGGTGGCGACCATCGGTAAAGGCATCCCCAACACGCCGATGATCGGGGCGATGGCCAAAGCTACCGGCCTCTTCACGCTCGACGAGATCGAGGAGCATCTGCGGCTCAGCTTCGGTAAGAAGTTCTCCGAGAAGATCGTGGAGGGCAACGTCGAAGCGGTGCGGCGGGCGTACAACGAGGTGCAGGAATGAAGTGGGATATCAGTGACATAAAGAACTGGGGTCCCGGCCGCCACGAACACGGGGCCATGATCCCTGAGGCCGGCAACGCCCGGCTCTACAAGACGGGCGGATGGCGTACCAACCGGCCCGTGCGTGACAGCGAAAAATGCACCCAGTGTCTCTTCTGCTACTTCTACTGCCCCGACTCCTCGGTGGTCATGGAAGGACACAAGGTAGTGGATTTCGACTACGATCATTGCAAGGGCTGCGGTATCTGCGCCGAGGAGTGCCCGGTTGACTGCATCGAGATGCTCCCCGAGATAGAGTTCAGGAGGTCGGCCGAATGAGCACAGCGACCAAGCTCATGGCGGTCACCGGGAACCAAGCGGTTGCCATGGCCATGAAACAACTTGACCCCGATGTGGTGGCCGCCTACCCGATCACGCCTCAGACCGACGTGGTGCAGAGCTTCAGCCAGTACGTCGCCGACGGCGTGGTCAAGGCTGAGTTCGTCACGGTGGAGTCCGAGCACTCCGCCATGAGCGCCTGCATCGGCTCGGCGGCCGCGGGAGCACGCACCATGACGGCCACCAGTTCGGCCGGCTTCGCCCTGATGTGGGAGATGCTCTTCATAGCCGCCTCCATGCGCCTGCCCATCGTCATGACCACGGTGAATCGGGCGCTCTCGGGTCCCATCAACATCCACTGCGACCACTCTGATTCCATGGGCGGTCGCGATACCGGGTGGATACAGATCTACAACGAAGACGCGCAGGAAGCCTACGACGCCACTATCATGGGCTTCTGCATCGCCGAACACGCCGACGTACGCCTGCCGCTCATGAACATGTACGACGGGTTCATCATCTCGGGCGCGATTGGACCGCTACGCCCGCTGACCGACGACGCCGTGCGCGAATTCGTGGGCGATGCACCCGAGTATCCGAGCCTGTTGCAGCCAGAGAGCCCGGCCACCTTCGGACCGTTCGACGGCCTGCATGGCTGGTACTTCGAGCACAAGGTCAGCCAGAACCGAGCCATGGACGCGGCCCTACCCGTGATCCAAGCCACCTACGATCGGTTCGCCGCATCCACCGGCCGCCAGTACAACCACCTGATGACCTACGACATGGACGATGCCGAGGTGGCCCTGGTGGTCATCGGCTCCGCGGCGGGCACGGCCCGCTCGGTGCAGGCTAAGATGCGCTCCGAGGGCATCAACGCGGGCATCATCAAGATGCGCACATTCCGCCCCTTCCCCACCGCCGAGTTCGCCCAGGCACTGGCCGGCGTGAAGGCCGTGGGCATCATGGACCGCGCCGACTCCTTCGGCGCCCAGGGCGGGCCTCTCTACCTCGAGGTGTTGGCCGCTTTGTACCAGCGCGCCGTGCAGACCAAGACGGTGAACTTCGTCTATGGCCTCGGTGGTCGCGATCTCTATCCGAGCGACATCGAGGAAGCCATCCGCACACTCAAAGCCGCCGCCGATGGCGCCGACCTGCCGCATTCACGCATCTACCTGAACCTCAAGGGAGAGTAGCTATGGCCACCAAACTCTCGCCTAAGCAGTATGCGGACCGCGACGAACGCCTCTCCGGCGGCCACCGGCTGTGCGCCGGCTGCGGCGCCGGTATCATCGTCCGGCAGCTGCTGATGGGCGCCAAGGACAACCCAGTGGTGGTCTCGAACGCTACAGGGTGTCTCGAGGTGTCCACCACGATCTACCCGTACACGGCGTGGAAGGACTCGTTCATCCACAGCGCCTTCGAGAATGCCGCCGCCACAATCAGCGGCGTCGAGGCCGCCTACAAGAGCCTGAGCCGGCAGGGCCGTGTGAACAGCGACAAGCCGTACAAGTTCCTCTCGATCGCCGGTGATGGGGGCTCCTATGACATCGGCCTGCAGGCCATCTCCGGCGCCCTCGAGCGCGGCCACGACATCGTGATCGTCTGCTACGACAACGGGGCCTACATGAACACCGGCTTTCAGCGCTCGGCGTCGACGCCCCGGGGCGCCTGGACCACGACGAGCCCCGATGGCAAAGCCTCGAGCGGCAAGACCCAGAACCGCAAGAACCTCACCGCTATCGCGGTGGCCCACAGCATCCCCTATGTGGCGCAGGCGTCGCCGCACAACTTCCGCGACCTGATCGCCAAGGCCGAAACGGCCTTCGAGACCCCGGGACCCGCTTTTCTTAACATCCTTTCGCCGTGTCCCCGAGGTTGGCGCTCGGCCGACGAGATGGGCATGACGTTGGCAAAGATGATGGTGGAGTCGTGTTGGTGGCCCCTCTATGAGGTCATCGACGGTGAGTACAAGCTCTCCTACGACCCAAGGAAACGCAAGATCCCTGTCCGCGACTGGATGAAGCTGCAGGGGCGCTTCAAACACCTCTTCACCCCGGCGAACGAGCACGTGCTGGAAGAGGCGCAGTCCCAGACGGACCTCGACTGGGAGCGTCTCAAGAGACTCTGCTCGGTGAGCGCTCCGGCGGAAAGCGACACCCAGGCGGAATAAGAACTCGTTTCACAATGACGCTTCGCCGTCGGAGCGCGATGGGCACGCGGGAGGCAAGGACGCAGGGAGCGGACGTAGCAGCGCTACGGGCGATTCCTGCCCGGGTGGTCATTCCTCCGGCGGCGTGGACTCATCGATCAGGGCGACGCGATTGCGCCCCTCGTCCTTCGCCTGCCGCAGCGCGCGGTGGGCAGCGTCGACCAACTTGAGAGCGGTGACCCCGTGGGGTGGGTGAACGGAGACCCCGATGCTGACCGTGACCCGCTCCACCACCTGACGCTGGACGATGAAGGGGTGCTCCGCCATCGCGGCGAGCACCCTCTCGGCCACCACGACACCCGCATCTCCGTGGCACTCCGGCAACAGCATGGCGAGCCGACCTCCGCTGATGCGGGCGAGCACGTCCGATGAACGGATGATGTCCTGCATAACCTGGGTCACCTCGCCGATCACCCGGTCGCCCGCGTGCGCTCCGTGAGCCTCGTTGATACGTCGTAGGCCGTCGATGTCGACGATCACGCAGGTAAGCGGCCGCGAGTATCGGTTGCTCCGAGCGACCTCATGCCGCACTAGCGAGAGAAAATGATCGTATGTATAGGCCCCCGTAAGGGCATCTCGAATGGCCGCCTCTTTCATCTCGCGCAGGTACTGCGAGCGCGAGAACCCTAGGCTAAAAAAGGGCTGCGCGCGCCGAAGTGTCTCGGTAGTGGGGGTGACAAGGGCTGACGACACAGCCAGCAGAACCCCGGCTCCGGCAGTGCGATGATCGAAAGACAACGCCACAAAGCTCCGGGCCTCAGGAAAAGCCGGGTCGTGACTGAAGGGGAGACCGCTCTCGGCGTAGAAGTCTCGACGGATCGCTTCCCTGATCGGCACAGGCAGCGCCGCCTTGCGGTAGAGCGGCGAGGCGTCACCGGACATCGCCGGTCTCGACCCTTCATCTCCATCGCGAAACAAGACCTGGAAATCGGCGTCATTGGCGGCGCGTCCAAGCAGCAGGACATGGTCGGCCGGCCAAACCTCCCGCACCAACCTCGCTACCTCGGAAGCGAATGTTGCCATGTCTTCAGCGCCCCGCAGTCCTTCGGCCACGCGAGCGGCGAAGCGCTCGGCGGCGGCATGCTCGTCGATGCGCGTGCAGAGCTCGATGATGCGCTCCTGATCCCTCGCGCGGGAACCTGTAGCCTCCAAAGCGACGTCACGGACCGTTTGTACCGATCGGCGCAGCGGAGCCAGTATGACGTCACCTTCGGGGCGCCACGGCAACTCTCCACGCAACTCACGCTCAAGCCGGGTCGCCGGCCTATCGAGCCGACTCTTCACCAGGTAGTACTCGGCCGGCAACAAAAGCGCCGCGCAGAGGAGGAATACCGCAGCTCCAAGGCCCAGCACCGCGGGCGCGTCGACGGCGGCGGTCCATAGTACGAAGACCACGACCAGCACCGTTATCCCGAATGCGGCAAAAATCGAGAACGGCGCGAGGCTGCCCCAGAACATATCCATGGGCCCGCCGGCCGGAGCGCCGGAGAACGAGCCGATACTCCCCAAGCCGTTCCCTGGAGGCCCAGACGGGCCTCCCCCGGCGCCGGGGGGCGGCCCGGAGCCCGACACGATGCGACCCAGGCCACCGGCGTTCGGGTCGACAGTGTCGACCCCGGGCCAGGACGGGAACGCCTCCTCGAAGTCGATGTCCGCGGGGTCGAAACCCGGCTGGCGGTCGGTGTCCTTCAAAAGTCCCCTATCGTCGGGTAGAATTCCTCATCCGCACTTCCTGTATCGTCCGCGAGAAGGCGTAGGTTAACCACTTGTTCATGACGACCAACGACGCCCATACCAGCACGGTGGTGATGAAGTTCGGCGGAACCTCGGTCGCCGACGCCGAATGCATCAAGAGGGTAGCGCAAAGGATCGTCAACGCCTATCGCTCTGGGCACCCCGTGGTGGCGGTGGTCTCGGCGCGAGGCGACACCACCGATGAGCTCATCGATCTGGCCCGCGAGATCTCCGAGAATCCCCCGGAGCGCGAGATGGACATGCTCCTCTCCACGGGTGAGCGCATCTCGGCGGCTCTGGTGGCCATGGCCATCCACGACCTGGGCCACGAGGCCATATCCCTTACCGGCTCCCAGGCCGGCATCGTCACCGACACAGCGCACACCAAAGCCAAGATCCTCGATATTCGCGCGCACCGCGTGCAGCGCGCCCTCGACGAGGGCAAGATCGTGCTGGTGGCGGGCTTCCAGGGAATATCCACCGACTCGCAGGTGACCACGCTGGGCAGAGGTGGTTCGGACGCCAGCGCGGTAGCCCTTGCCGCCGCCCTCGGCGCCGAGGTATGCGAGATCTACACCGACGTGGATGGCGTCTACACCTCCGATCCACGGATCGTGCCCGATGCCCGCAAGATGTCGGTGATCTCCTACGAGGAGATGCTGGAGATGGCGGCTTCGGGCGCCAAGGTGCTCATGTTGCGCAGCGTGGAGTTCGGCCGGCGCTACGGCGTAGCCATCCACGTGCGTTCCAGCTTCACCGACTCCCCCGGCACATGGATAAAGGACGAGAAGAATATGGAACAGGCCATCGTGGCAGGCGTCTCGTACGCGCTCGAAGATGTCAAAGTGACCATCTATCACGTCCCCGATAGACCAGGGGTAGCCGCCCGAGTGTTTAGCCTTCTGGCCGACGCGAACGTGAACATCGACATGATCATCCAGAACGTGTCCGAGGGTGGAAAGAGCGACATCTCGTTCACCGTGAGTGAAGACGATCTCACCGCGGTCCACGCTGTGCTCGACCCACTGCGGAGCGAGCTGGGCTTCGACGAGGTGGTAACCGATACGAACATGGCCAAAGTCTCGATCGTCGGCGCCGGCATGAAGACGCACCCCGGCGTTGCCGCGACCATGTTCCGCGTGCTGGCCGACAACCACATCAACATCGAGATGATCTCTACCAGTTCCATCAAGATCTCGTGCGTCATCGAGAAGCAACACTTCGAACGTGCGGTGCGCGCGCTTCACGCCGCCTTCCAACTGGAGAAAGAATCCATCCAGCGTGACGAGGTGTTCGGCTGGCCGCGGTTCGAGCGACCCTCGGAACGAGCCTAGACTTCGGCCACCACTGCGGCCAGGCGCCGGCGAAAGTCGGGCCCGGACACGTCGACCCACACGTCGGGAAACGTGTTGACCAAGCGCTGCAGCTCCGACTGGCGCGCCGCCATGTAGGCGGCCACGCCCGGCGCCACCACCACCGAATCGGGCATGCTTACCTTTCCTACGTTCGGCCGGCCCCACGTTCCCCAGGTGAGATAGTCACGCAGCACGTTACAGGTCACCACGGCATCCTGGAGATCGCCCAGATGGTCTTGCAGACGCTTGACGGCGTTGATGAGATGCTTGGCTCCCGGGCCCAACACTTCCTGGAAGAACTCGAAGGCATAGCGCAGACCCTTGGTCGCCATGCGCAGGTTGTGGAAGCGTGCCAGGGGCACCACGGGGCCTTTCGTGTGCTCGTCGTAAGCCCAGACTTCAGCGGCGTGCTCGTAGAGGAGATAGGGCAAGACGTCGGCCACCCGATAAGGGCGTACCTCACCGGTGTCGAGCACGACCTTCAGGGCGCCCGCACCGGGCTCATCGAGGAAGCGGGCGAAACGCTCCTTGAATGCACCGTAGGCGCGCCCGTCGAGATAGGCGGTCATCTCGGTGCGACGGCGCGCGTGCTCCTCCTCCCACGCGGACAAGAGCGGATCTAGATCGGCAAGATGTCCATCCGGCAGACCCTGCAGGTAGTGCTCGGACTTCTCCCGGAACACATCGAGATCGCGGACGGCGCCCAGCGTCCGCCCGGTCCGGCGCAATCCCCTCAGGAACGGCCGCATGCTTTCGGCGTCGAGAAAGGGATCCAGAAGACGCAGCGCCGCCCTCATCCGCCGCGTGGCCACCCGCATGTCGTGCAGTTCCTCGATGTCCCGGTCTAGGCGCGTGCCTTCTTCGCGCTCGATCATGCGCTCAAGGTGGAACAAGAGGATCTTGTCCGCGGCGGCGGCCATGGTGTCGGAGGCGAGAACGCCCGGCCGGGTCTTCCGCTCTTTCGGGGTCCGCACGGCCGCCTCGGCGGGCCG
>CAZDGO010000069.1:0-9229 GCA_964504825.1 uncultured Gaiellales bacterium | reverse complement strand
GACATCACCGAGATGCTCAAGACACACAAACGCTTGCTCTTCATGGGCTGCGGCCAGTGCTCCACCCAGTGCCAGACGGGCGGTGAGTGGGAGGTAGAGGAACTCGGGCGTCTCCTCGAAGAGGAGGGCCACAAGACGGCCGGATCGACAGTGGTGTATGCGCCGTGTCACGAGCTCGATGTCAAACGGCATTTTCGCAAGCACAAAGAGCAGCTGGCCAAGGCCGATGCCATCGTCGTGCTGAGTTGCGGCGCCGGGGTGCAGGCCGCCGTGGAAGCCACCGATTTGCCGGTGTACCCCGCGAACGACAGCCTCTTCTTGGGCAATGCTCAGAGGCATATGCACTTCGAAGAGAAGTGCTCACACTGCGGCGAGTGCATCCTGGAATGGACGGGCGGCATCTGCCCGGTGACCCGCTGCCCAAAAGGCTTGCTCAACGGACCCTGCGGTGGCACCAATCACGGCATGTGCGAAGTCGACTCCGACAAGCCCTGCGTCTACACCCAGATCTACAATCGTCTGGAGGAGCTGGGGGAGCTCGACAACCTCCGCGAGATCCGCGCGCCCAAGAACTACGCCGCGATCAAGAGGCCGGGCCTGATCCGGGAAGAGAGATAGCCCCGGAGCTCGTTTCAATATGACGCTTCGCCGTCAGGGCGTGGTGGGGCACGCGGGAGGCAAGGACGCAGGGAGCGCGCGTAGCAGGGCTACGGGCGCGACTGAGGACGCCGCATCGCGCCGCCCAGTGCGGCCCGGCGGCCAAGGCTTCGTTTGGAAACGGGCTCGTAAGCTGCTCGACGCCGCCCTGTCAGGTCCCCCAGGCTTTCACCCGCCGAGCGACATCACGGCCGTAGGCCTCGCACGCTTCGAGGTTTGCGGCCGTGGGCACGAACTTGAACTCCAGGGGATCCAACACCTCAAGGCCCATGGCGCGCAACTCAGCGTCGACCAATTTGGCGCCGCCGCCCCCCCAGCCGTATGACCCGTATGCGCCCACCAGCCTCTCCTTCGGCCGCAATCCCTTGATGTAGGCGAGGAACGCGGCGAGCGGCGGGAACATGTTGTTGTTCAATGTGGGCGTGCCGACAAGGAACGCGCGGCTGGTGAGCACGGCCAGAGCGGCGTCGGCCAGTGACGAACAGGCCATGCGGATGACGCTGCACTCCACTCCCTCTTGGGTGATGCCGGCCTCGATAGCCCGGGTCATCTTCTCCGTCGAGTGCCACATAGTGTCGAAGATCAGGGCGACCCGCGGAGGCGCCTCGAAGCGACTCCATCCGACGTAGGCGTCGAGGATCCGCTTGATGTCTTCCGGCCTGCGCCATATGACGCCGTGGCTGGGGCCGATGATATCGATCTCGAGACCGAGCTCCCCGATCTTGTCGACGATCCTCTGCACTTGGCCGCCGAGCGGCATGAGGATGTTCGCGTAGTACTTAGCGGCCTCGTCCATCACCACGCCCATGTCGACCTCGTCGGCGAAGCGCTTGGACGTGGCCAGGTGCTGTCCGAACCCATCGTTGGGCAGAAGCACCTTTGCCTGCTTGACGTAGGTGAACATGCTGTCCGGCCAATGGAGCATAGGAGCCTCAAGGAAGGTCAGCGTGTTCCGGCCCAGCTTGAGCTCGTCACCGGTGCCGACCACTTGGATGTTCCAGCCCGCGACCTGATCTCCGTATAGGAGAGCCAGGCCCTCCTTGGCCCGCTTCGAGCAGAAGATGGTGACCGAACCGACCTGCTCCAAGAACCACACCAAGGAGCCGGAGTGGTCCATCTCGATATGGTTGACCACCAGGTAGTCCAACTCACGCGGGTCGCAGCAACTACGCAACCGTTGGAGCATCTCGGGACCGAACCCCGAGCGCACCGTGTCGACCACAGTCATCTTCTCGTCGGTGACGAGGTAGGCGTTGTACGTCGAACCACGCGGGGTCTCATACCCGTGGAAGTCGCGCAGGTTCCAGTCGATAGCGCCGACCCACCAGATGTCGTCCGTCAGACGGCAGCGCTCCATAGACTGCACTCTCCTTCGCTGGACTCGGCTATGCCGCAGCACCCTGCGTCCGCGGGAACGTCCGGCGCCCTACCCATCGACCGCTCCTATCACTGTGGCAGAGTCGACATGCGTGGAATCAGACGACCTCGATAATCTTGCTCCTCGGAGAGCTGCAGACCACACATGCGTCCGGCGTGCCGTCCGCGTAGGTCATGCCGCAGACTTGGCACACGTAGAACGTCTTGTCCGGAACCTTGGTCAGATCGGCCAGGGCTTCCGCGAACATCTTCTCGTGGAACTTCTCGGCCTCGTTGGCAGCGTAGAACGAGAACGTGGCGTCGTCGGCGCCTTCGCTCTCCGCGATCGCAATGAACTCGGGATACATGGTCACATGCTCGTAGTTCTCGCCGCCCACGCTGCCCTGAAGATTCTCGCCCGTAGACTTGACTTCGCCCATGGTCTTCAGATGATTGATCGCATGCACCGTCTCAGAAGCGGCAGCCACGCGGAAGCGCCTGGCAACGAGAGGATAGCCTTCGTCCTCGGCCTTCTGAGCGTATGCCAGGTAGCGGCGGTTGGCCTGGGACTCACCGGCGAATGCTGCGGCCAGGTTGCTCATGCTGTCGGCCATCGGTGACGTGCTCCTTCCTTGCGCGACGGTTACTTTCCCGCCTCCGATCGACTCCCAACCCACGCACGAAACACGGACGAGGGTCGGCCGGAGGCAGGTCTAACGATTACCGGAACCCTTAGAAAACAAACCTGACCCCCACGGTAGATAGGGCTCACCCACATCGACCCGTCGAGCGCGTAGCTCATGCCAGAGCGTCGTCCTCAGGGCGTCGTCCGCTTGCGGCCCATGACCAGCTGATTGTCGGCACTCACCAGATCGACGACAGCCACATCCGTGAAACCAGCCGCATCCAGCCACGACCGGAACTGCTCCTCCCGCCACACCCCGCCGTCGACGGTAGCCTGAAGCATGTTGACGGCGAACAAGGGAGCACGCCGGCTCCGCTCCCACACGAAATCGCGGATGACGATCACTCCACCCGGCGCAAGGCTGCTCCACACCCGACGGACCAGGGCGGCATTGGTGTCGGGGCCGTAGATGTGGACGATGTTGCCCAGATAGGCCAGGTCGAAGGAACCAGGCGGCAGAGCCAGCAGGAAGTCGCCCCCCACCAGATCAAGATCATGGACGCTCTCTCCCAGATACTCCCGCGCCTGCGGCAGCGCATCGGGACGATCGAAGAGGGTGGACCTCACGCCGCGCATGGCGAAGGCTGAAGCGACGTGACCTACGGCGCCGCCCACATCGATCATCGTGCTCACCACCATGGGCAAGGCGAAGGCCAAGCTCCGCTCCACCACCTCCGAGATAGGCGCCGTAACCCCTTCGGCCATGGTACGGAGAAACGAGCGCAGATCGCGTTCCAACGGATCGCGCTCCGGGGGTCGTCCATGCTGGACGATATACGGCAGATCGAGCATCCCGCGGGCCTTGCGCAGTTGGTGAAGAAGCGACGACCGCTCCAGCTCCGCTGGAACGGGCTCACCGGGCGGCGGCTCGACAAGGTGTAGACGGCCGGGCTCAGTCAGCGAGTAGCCGCTGCCGTCGTCAATAGCCACCTCGAGGGCCACCAGAGCATCGAGCATGACCCGGCACGCTCTCAGATCGGCGCCCAGGGCCGAGGCCGCCTCTTCAGCCGTGTGCACCCCCGGCCCGGAGATCGCGTCGACAAGACCCGCTCTCAGAGCACCACCAAGAATGAGGAGCCGCTCGATCTCCTCCCGCCGCACGAGTGAGGTCAACTCCACTCTCCTCCGTTGGGGATCTGCCAGAGGCGCTGCCCCGGCGGTCACGCGTTCAGCCGGTCTCCACGGCAAGGCCCGCTTCCTCCCACTCTTCGATCCCGCCGGCGTAGTCGAGCACTTCGGTGTAGCCCAGCTGTCGCAGCTTATCTGCCGCGATCGTGCTGGACTCTCATGTATAGCTGTTGCAGTACACCACGATGCGCTCGTCCTTCTTGAATCGCCTGCGCGCCTCTCGGGTCAGGCTGCGGAAGTCGACCCATGTGGCGCCCGGCAGGTGACTGCGCTTCCAATGGTCCTCCCCGAGCACGTCGACGAGGTGGAAGGTCTCTCCCGACTCGATCATCTGCTGCAGCTGCGCCCGCTCGATAGTGGGCACACTGGGTCGTCCCACCTCGGGGTCGTAGAAGAGCAGATAGCTGGCGACCGTGTAGTACCCCGCGGCGCGGAACACCTGCTGGCGCCGTACGTCGCGCGCATCGATCACCGCCGCGCCGGTGAGACCTTCGCGCTCGGCGACCAGGCCGGCGGTGCGCAACGCCCACACCTGGGCTTCGACGGCGGCATGCGGCGACATGATGTCGAACAGTCGGTAGCCCGCGCTCTGGCTCTCCTCCTCCACCACCAGGCCCACCGGCTCCCCATGGTCCGTGAGCACGTTGACTCGGTCGCTCTCCATCTCCGCCTCGAGCTCCGCGTAGGTGGGCGCCTGCTGCACCCCGCGCACATGCAGGAAGAGGTCGTGGGCGGCCTGGAGGTACGCGTAATCCAGGGGCACCAACTGCAGTCCTTCGACCACGCCCGGGGGAAACGCAGCGCGCGCCACCATCACGGACATGCTGGCCTCCATGGGCAGACCTTCGGCGATCAGCGCCGCCGTGAAGACACAGTCGTCACTGCGGGCCAAGAACGCCCGAGGCTCGAAGCGCTCCCGGACCAGCTCTACGACATCCTCGTACCTGTCTCGGTAGGGAGATGTGAGGTAGGCTTCGACAAGGGTCACGTGGTCGTGGCCCTCATGGTGCTCGGTCAGCAACAAGACGTACCCCACCCGGCCGGGACCATCCGTGATCACGTAAGCCTCGGCTTGATGTGCAAGATGCACGTGGAAACTAGGCTGCAGAGGAACTCGGACCGAATCCAGCTTCTCCGTACGCATCGCCGCGATCTCGTCGTGCTGCACCGCTACCAGATCCACCCCGGCTCCTCTCCCCTCGCTTGTCCGCCACCGGCCCGGCACATCAGACGCCGAGCCCGCAGCTCCCGCAGTCCGGCCCCTCCGCTCCTTCTTCCAAAGGCGGAGGCACGATCGGTTCACCGGCGGCGCGGACCTCGGCGACGAACTCAGCCGTGGAGGGCCGTTGCAGATCGGCCGGGGTAAACCAGTAGATGCGTGTCGGGCCGGGGTCGGGTAGATCCCCGTAGGCCACCGCCGCCCGGCCCAGGAAAGGCACGCTCGTGTCCTTGACGATGAGCACGGCCGCATCGCCGTGCAGGGCCACCGAGCCGTCTTCGGATACTCGGAAGAACAGCAGCTCCTCCGGCTCCAGGTCCAAGAGGGCGTCGGCGAGAGCGCCGAGCTCGAGATATCGGGAATAGAGTTTCCTGTCGTCAGGCAACAACTGGGTCATAGCTTCATCCTCGGTCGTGGGATGCACACCGACGCCGCACCTGTACCCATCAGACCGGACCGGTACGCTCCTGAAGCAATCTCGCGAGGCGCGGCACCTTGTCGGCGTCAAGGCTGTCCGTGCGCATCGCGATGTGTGGCCCTCCCATGCGCAACAGAGGAAGCAGATTCTGCGGCCCGGCGATGATGACGCCGCCCATGTCGCGGATGTCCGGCACCGACGGATCGCCGCCCCCAGCTCCAAGCGGGCGGTCAGATCGGCAGCCATGCGGTCGGGGAAGGACGTGCCCGTTTCCCGGGTGAGCCACCGAAGACTTCCACTGAGTACGCGCCCCCTGGGCCGACCGCGAGAATAGCGCCGAAGCCGGCTCGCGTCAGCTGGATCGCGACGAAGACCGACACCACCCCGAGCAAGACGGCAGCCACGGTCGTAGCCACCAGAACCGATTCACGCCCCAGCCGCTGTCTCCGGCCTCCGACGACGCGCGCCATTGCGAGCTAGTCTCCGGTGGGGGCGGGCGCCATTCAGTCCGAGGCCCGCAGCACGTAGTAGGGGTTGGTCGCGCCGCCACCACCGTGGACCTCGAAGTGAACATGACAGGCCCCCCCTCGAGCATTACCCGAGTTACCCACGGAGCCGATGCTCTGCCCGGCCACGACGGAGGTGCCGGCGGACACGCCGCCGGAGATGCCGTCAAGGTGCGCGTAGTAGTAGCTCACGCCGTTATTTCCGTCGAGCCAGATGATCGTGCCTCCGAGTCCCGAGCCGTATCCAGTGCGCCGTATCCGGCCCGAGACTACGGCCACGACCGGCGTGCCCCGAGCAGCCATGACGTCGGTGCCTTGGTGACTCCGCCCGCCCGAACGGGAAAAGCCCCAATCGTTGATGTAGGAGTGCGGGCCGTCCACCGGGAAGACGAACCCTTTGGTGGCGGCCACCGGCGAGCCGCTCGAACCGCTTGAGCGGTTCGAGCCGGCCACTTTACTCTGCGCCCTGGCCTTCGCCGCCTCTCGCTCGCGGCGCGCGGCCTCCTCCAGCGCCGCTACTTGTTTCTTGAGGCGCTTGTACTCGGCCGCGGAGGCCTGCATGCGGGATTCCATCGTGGCCTGGGTGGACCGCAAATCTTTGAGTTGCGTCGTCTGGGCCGCCCGCTTGGCGGCCAGGTCTTGCTGCAACGCCGTTACTGTGCCGAGATGCGCCCGCACCTGCGTGAGAGTCTCGCCGTCCTGGACGGCCACTTTGTTGAGCATCGAGAGCCGCTCGATCAATACGGAGAAATCATGCTCCTCGAACAGGAGCTGCAGAAACGCCGGCGTCGACCCATGGCTACTCTTGTAGAGCCGCACCACGCGATCGGAGAGCTGGGTGCGCATCTTCTCGAGATCCTGGCGGGAGCGGGCTTCGTCCTTCTGTGCCTTCTCGACCGCGTTGTCGATCTCGTACAGACGCGCCTCGGCCTTACTGTACTTCTCGGCCAGGGCGTCGAACTCCGCTTGGAGGCGCGACAGTTGTCTGCGGGCCGCGGTCGCGCCGGCTTTGGTCTCGGTAAGAGAAGCCGCCGCAGCACGGTCCGTTGGCGTCGAGGCCATACCGACAATAACCGCCGTCACCAGCAGAAACGTTGCGAGCGTTGCCGCCGCCGGGCGAACAACACCCCTGAGACGGCCGAGAGCCGATGTGCTGATCAAGACCATAGACGGGTACCATGGTAGCAGAACCCCGGGGGTCTGGCCAACAGAAGGTCAGGCCGGCTCAACCTCACCCTACCTCACGCAGGTGCATCCGGCGGGACGTCATGCGCATCCGGCGGGACACGCCGGCGCCCACGCGTGAGCGCGAGCACCGCGAGGACGACCACCACCGAGATTAACAGCGCGCCTGCCGCGATGAAGGCTCCCACTATGCCCCAGCGCACGGCGACGCTCCGGGCGTGCAGCGTGGTCGCACCCTGTAGCGAGGGTCGCCAGATGAGCGTGTTCCCCTGCACCTCGGTGGCGTTGTTCTCTTTGATGGTGCCGGGCAGGGTAAGTCGGTTCTCCACCTGGAAGACGCTCGAGAGCATGTCCGGAGAGACGGTGTCGGAAATGCCTTGTTGGGCGTCAGCGAGAGCCTTACCCGCATCCCAGGTGGCAGCGAAGGTGGTGGTGACGGCGAACAGGTTGCTCGACTGCTTGACCGAGAAGGTGTCGCCGGCAAGTGCCCCGCCGAGACCTCCCTGCGCCTGTCCAGTAAGAAGGGCATCGAGCTCGGTCGTGTCCTTGAACCCCTTGGACGCCGAGGCCCATGTGGTGCCGTCCGCATCGGTGCCCGAATCGACCTGCCAATCCTTCGGTATCTGCTTCTTGAACTCACCGAACAGGTCGCCCTGCTGACCCGCCTGCCGGGCCATCAGATCCTGGATCTCCTGGTCGGCCGCCAGCCGCACTCCGACGGTGCCGGAGCCGTCCGCCCCTACCTCGGTGTCGAGGGCCATCTGGATCTTGCAGCCTGCCAGGGCTACGATCATGACCATGAGGGACAGCACGAGCAGGGGAGGGACTCCCCGGCCGGAGCGACCCCCCATCCGTCGCCGAGCCTCCATGGCGATCCGCCGGTTGCGGAAGTAGTACCCCGCGAAGACGGCGAAGAACAGGAGCGCCACGCACCCTAGAAGTAGAGCGCCCCATTGCAACCACAGCATGTTCTTCGAACCCCTCTCCGGCCCAGCAACGAAGGAGTCACAATGCATCAGGCTACCACGGATGACTGGCTCGCGGGCCTGGACGGCGACGCGGTCGCGGCGCTGCGCGGCCGCGGAGTGGTCTGACCGCTACCGATGAGCCGCAACGCGCGCCGGGTGGAGCCGCTACAGGTTGAACACGACCATCTTGATCTGGGTCATCTCCTCGACCGCGAACCGCACGCCTTCCCTGCCCAGGCCACTGCCCTTCATGCCGCCGTACGGCATGTGATCCACCCGGAAGTTCGAGGTGTCGTTGACCATCAACCCGCCCACATCCATGGACCTCACCGCTTGGAAGGCCGTGTCCAGACTCTCAGTGAATATGCCGGCCTGTAACCCGTATTCGGTATCGTTCGCCATGGCGAACGCTTCGTCGATACTGTCGAAGGGGACAAGAGAGACCACCGGGGCGAAGACTTCCAGTGCCATCACCTTCATGTCCCGGGTCACGTCGGAGAGCGCCGTCGGCATCAACACGGCTCCCCGCCGGCCCCCGCCCACCAACAGCTTGGCTCCGGCCACGGTGGCCTCGGCGATCCAGCGCTCGGCGCGCTCAGCTTCGCCCTCACTGATCATGGGGCCCACGTCGGTGGTGGGATCGAGGGGGTCGCCCACACGAAGCGCCTTTGTATGCGCCACGAACCGCTCGACGAACTCGTTCCAGCGGGACCGGTGCACGTACACCCGCTGCACCGACAGGCAGATCTGCCCCGAGTTGGCGAAACTGGCTACTACGATGTTGGGGAACACTTTTCGGAGATCGGCATCCTCTGCCACGACGACCGCCGAGTTGGAGCCCAGCTCCAAGATGACCCGCTTGAGCCCGGCCCGCGCCAGGATCCCCCGGCCGACCGCCGCGCTACCCGTGAAGCTGACCACGGCGATGCGGGGATCGGTGGTCAATGCGTCGCCCACCGTCCCCCCACTGCCGGTGATGATGTTGATCGCGCCCGCGGGCCATCCCGCCTGCATGAGCAACCGGCCTAGGTGCAGAGCCGTGAGCGGCGTGGAACTTGCCGGCTTGAGCAGCACGCTGTTGCCCGCCGCCAGCGCCGGAGCCACCTT
>CAZDGO010000068.1:0-9310 GCA_964504825.1 uncultured Gaiellales bacterium | reverse complement strand
CAGCGGCTCCCGGGGCCGTCACCGGCCCCGGGAGAAGACGTCGCTACATCGAGTACGTCAGGCTCAGTCGTCAGCCCTGAACGGGTTGGCAGCCTCGCCCCACAGGTCGCGGGCGATGATGCCTCGCATGACGTTGAGGCCACCCTCGGCGCCCACTTCGTACGACATGATGCCGCGAAGCATCATCTCGAGCGGGGTCTCCTTCGTGTAGCCGAAGGCACCGTGATACATCATCCCGTGCCGGGCCACGTCGTGACCCAAGGTCGGCGACAGGCACTTGCAGGTGGCGATGACCTTGTTGATGTCCTTGCGGCCGAAGGTGCCGGGGTTCTCACCTTCGTAGCCGATCATCCACGCGCCGCGCAGCAGGTTCATTTTGAGCATGTCGAGCTGCATCCAGTCGTTGACCATCTCGAACGAGACGCCTTCGTATTTGATGAGCGGCCGGTTGAAGGTCATGCGCTGAGTGTTGTACTCGGCGCTGATCTCCAGTGCCTTCTCCGCACCGCCGAGGCAGGCGGCAGCTACCAGAACGCGGGCTGCATTGAAGCCTTCCATGACGTGATAGAAGCCCTTGCCTTCTTCACCGAGCAGGCAGTACGCGGGGATCTCCGCGTCCTTGTAGAGCCAGCCGCCGGTGGACAGACCCATGCGGCCCATGTCCTCGTAGACGGTCCACGAGATGCCGGGAAGGTGGGCCGGGATGTATATGAACGTAAGGCCCTTGTGGCCGGTGGACGGATCGGTGACCACGAGAGAGCAGTGACCGCTGGGAGGGCCCAGCTTCATGCACTCCTTGGGACCAGACACGTAGGCCTTCTCGCCGTTCAACACGTAGTTGCCGGCCGCGTTCTTTGTCGCGGTGGTCTTGATGCGGGCCAGGTCGGAGCCGCCACCGGGTTCGGTGGTGTTGATGCCCACGAAGGCCTTGCCGGCCGCAGCCGCGGGCAGCACTTCTTCGCGCAGTTGCTGAGTGCCGAACTTGTTGACCATGTACGACCAGCCGATGGTCAGCAGCGTGTACACCGGCGTCGACATGGAGAGGTCCGCCCGGGCGATCTCGTGGATCGCGATCATGGCGTAGATCAGTTCTTCACCCGGAACGGCGCAGCCGCCGAGTTCCTCGGGCACGGTCACACTGAATACGCCCAGGTCGACCAAGCCCTGCACGATGTCGTCCGGGATGCCGTCTTCGGCCTTGTCGATGCCGCGGGCACGTGGCTCCAGATTCTTGACGGCCCATTCACGGACCGACTGCCTGAAGAGATCTTGTTCTGTGCTGTACCTGAAATCCATCCAGTCCTCCTAATGATGGTTGTTACCCGAGCCATCCGCGATGTCGTGTTTTCCGGTCCCTCCTTGTTCTTGTCCGACCGCACCCCGAGGCCCCAGGCCCCGGGCCGGCCCCGTCAGACGATGCCTTGTTGCCGTAGGCTGTGCACCTCGTCCGGCCGCTCCACCTTGACCACCTCGGCCCCGAGGTCGGCGAGCATCATGGTGCAGAGCGGACCGGCAAGGGCCCGCGAAAGGTCCAGGACCGTGATCCCTTTGAGTGCTCCTGCCATCATGCCCTCCGGTCGGGCCGGACCCAGGGTCCGGCCACCATCACCTGAACGTCTGCGCCGGGGCGCCACGCGCCGCAAACGCATGCATGGCTCGCGCAACATGCGAAGTCACCGTACGCTGAAGCAGACGCTGGGGCTCATAGCCGATCTGGGGCCGGCAGAGACGGTGCCGTCCGCAAGCTATGTGTGCAGCAGTGCCATCATGCCATTTCGCGCGGACCGGCGCAAGTAGACGGGCGGACAAGGCGGGAGCGCTCTCCCCGTGCAAAGGCACAACGACCGGGCAGCCGGCCGCCACCGCGCCTCCGAGCGGGCGGGCGCGTCTACTCACCGGCTGCGGCAGCCTCACCCTCCTCGACCACGGCGTCGACGGCCATCTCGCCCAGAACTAGGACCGACTGGTCGACAGCCTCGAACACCTTTCGCAAGGCGAAGACCAGAGCCCCCTGCGAGTGAGCCCGATAGTGGCGCCGGACCAGATCCTCCATCAGATCGCGATCGTCGATCGCGGAACAGCCCCGCAGCAGCCTATCGAGGAAGTCCCGGGCCAGATCCGTAACGAGAGTCGACGAACAACCCACGACCAAGCCGTGCCCGTCCACCTCGACGACCACGCCCACGCGTTTGTATAGAGCGTGGTGCGACACGTTCTGAGGCAGCCGAGCATAGCCCGAGAACAGGTATGTATCGTGGTCCCTCACGTGCGGGGATCGAGCCCGAACACAGCCTTGTATCCGGCCACAAGCATACAGAACGACAGGGGGATGGTGATAAGCGAGCCGACCACGATCGTGGAGCCGATACTGTTGATGACCCCGACGACAAGCTCACCCAACCCCACGACGGTGAAAGCGAGAAGGACCGCTATGACACCCCCAACAAAGGTGAACCCGATGAACCCACCGATGTCGGCGGTGAAGAGGCGCCACCCTTCGGAGAGTATCGCACCGATATCCAACCGATAGCCGTAGGCCAGGATGTGCTCGATCGGCCGCGGTCCGTTGCCTGTCTGGGCCGGCGCATAGGGCGCGGGCGAACCCCAGCCGCAGGACTGACAGAACGCGGGCCCGTCCGCCGCCGCCGCGCCACAGGTATCGCACACCCCGGCCATGGCAGTGTCCTTTCTTCGTAGCCCGTACGTTCCCCGACTGCATACTACCCTTCAACGGCGTTGAGCGCACTTCTTGCGCTCTTCGGGAAGTTAACGTGTTATGGTAGTACCATATGACCATTAAGGATGACATGGCACAGAACGGGCGGGTCTCCGGCTTTCTGGAACCCGTGCAGGTGGCCACCCTCTCGGTCCAGGTCGCCCAAAAACTGCGTGACCTGCTCGCCGCCGGGGGGCTTCTGCCGGGAGACAGACTCCCCTCCGAGCGAGACCTCGCCGAACGACTCGGGGTGGGGCGCCCTGCCGTTCGGGAGGCACTGCGAGAACTGAGGGCGCACGGGTTGCTCGTCACCGGCAGGGGCAGACAAGGAACCACGGTGGCCGAACGCACCGGGCAGCCCACCTTCTCTCTCCCCCTCGCGGCGTCCCCGGAGACCGGCACGGCGACCGCCCTCGATCTGATGGTCTATCGCCGGGCAGTGGAATGCGAAGCCGCCGCCCTCGCGGCACGGCGGGCCGACCTGGACGACCTACGCGCCATCGCTCGAGCCATCCCTGAGAAACGAAGCAGACTCACGCCCGAGGAGGACGCCGCATTCCACCAATCTGTAGCGGCCTCCTGCCACAATCAGTTCCTGGAAGCAGCGGTAGGGGAGTGCAACCGTCTCCTGCACGACCAACTCCAGGTCGTGCTCGCCGCCATCTACGGAGAACCCACGGGACCATCGACTATCCGGAGGCAGCACACCGCCGTGTACGAGGCCATCAAGCGGGGCGACGAGGACACGGCACGCCGCAGCATGGACGCACACCTGGCGCACGTCACCCACCTGCTGACCCGTCTCCTTGGAGAACAACCCCGCATCCGCATGGTGGTGTCGGACTTAGACGGCACCTTACTGTCCGGGCCCCGTCATATCTCGGAGCGCACCCGCCGGGCGCTCGCCGAGGTGCGGGACGCGGGCGTACATGTGATCCTCGCGTCGGCGCGACCGCCGCGTTCCATGCGGCGGTATCACGAAGCCCTCGCCCTCACGGCTCCCGTGATCGCAAGCAACGGAGCACTGTTGTGGGATCTCCACGCCGGCATCCCGGTGGCCCGCGTCGCCATGGAACCGGAGCTGGCCCGCGAGATCACCCTGCTCGGTAGGAGCCTTGGCACCATCGTGAACCTCGAGAGCGATGACGAGTGGTTCACCGACCGCACCAACGAGCGCATACTGGAGAACATTCGCGTATTCGGCGTGCCGCCCCCCGACGGCGTGGGCGTGCTGGACGAGATGCTGGAACGGGGCGAGCCGGTGGACAAGATCTTCCTCGACCTGAGGGACCTGGCGCCCGAAGAAGCCGAGACCGCGCGGGCCACCGTCACTCGAGCCGTCGGACAACGCGTCAACCTGGCTGAGACCGTCCCCGGATTGCTGGACATAGTCGCCGTGGGTGCGAGTAAAGCGACGATGGCCCAGCGTTTGGCCCGATCGCTCGGCGTCAAGGCCGAGGAAGTCCTGGCGCTGGGTGATCACGACAACGACGTCTCGCTGCTCCGCTGGGCCGGGGTAGGGGTCGCGATGGGCAATGCCACACCAGCCGCCAAAGCGGCGGCCGACACGATAACCTCTTCCAATCTTCGGGATGGAGTGGCCGAAGCCCTCCAGCGCTGGGTGCTGGACGGACGCGACGGTCGGCTCGCATAGAGGCCCAGTCCCGGGGAAGCTCTACAGGAGCGAACGCAACTCCGCTATCCGCCCGTTCACCCGCTTCTCGTCGCGCTCGAACTCCGCGCGAAGCCTATCTGCCTCCTTGGCGCCCAGATGAACCCCGGTGCCGCCCTCGACCTCGTCGCGCGACAATCCGGTGAGATCCTCGGTCGAGTTGCTCATCATGCGCTCCTTCTGTGGGAAACCTGCCACGACCAGACGATTATACCCTACGGGGTATTGTAGAAGATCGGGAATGGACCGGGACGGCCACGACAGCCAGGAAGTGACGGCCCACGTCTTCCGCGGCAACCACTCGGAACCAGGGCGCAAGGGCCTCCTCGATCTGCAACTGGGTCATGCGGTGCTGAAGCCCGGGGCCGATGTCAGCCGCCTCCGAATCGTGCCGCCAGTCGACCACGACGAACCTGCCGCCGGGCCGGAGGGCAGCCGCGAGCCGCTCGAGGCCCCGAACTCCATGGGCCTCATGGAAGACGTTCACGCTCAGAGCACGATCAAGGGATAGAGGGACGAGCGGCAGCTCGTCGAGATCGGCCAGCACCAAGCGTACGTTGGGGCCGGGCCCTTTGGCCCGGTGCAGATCTTGCATGGCCGGCTGGAACTCCACCGCGAACACCGCGCCGGTGGTGCGGGACGCCAACCGCTCCGCGTAGAACCCCGTGCCACTGCCGAGGTCGGCCAGGTCTTCGCCGCCGTGGAGATCGAGGAGTCGCTCGAGGCGCTCCAGGCTCAACTCCTCCAGGCGCGCGTGATCGTCGAGGACGCCGGCCCGTCTCGGCGAGAAGACGCACGCATCGGGGCCGTCGTGCGGGTGGTCCGCGCGCGAGTGGGCGTCCTGCGCGACGGCGCGACCCTGCCCGGCGGCGAGCGCGCGCTGCTCACGCACGAAGACCGTGCCCGCGGTGACGCACAGAGTGACCCAGAAGGCGCCCAGCGCGAAGCCGGCAAGGACATCGCTCACATAATGCACGCCCAGGTAGACCCGGCTGAACCCGATCACGGCTATCACCGCCAGGCAGCCCAGGAGGACGTAGATCCGCGTTTCCCATCGCTTCACCCAGCCGGACGCCAGGAGCGCCAAGGTGAGATAGAGGGCGGTGCTGGTAGTCGCGTGCCCGCTGGGGAAGGAGTATCCGCCCGCATAGATCAGCGGCTCGATGAAGTCCGGGCGCGGCCGCTGCACCAGCACCTTCAGCACCGTCACGAGCAGAGCCGCGCCCACGACAGAGGTGAGCAGCACGAGGGCGTCTCGCCACATCTTCCTCCACGTCAGGATGGCTGCACCCACCACGGAGACTGCGACGGCCCAAATACCGCCACCGAAGAAGGTCACCACCTCCATGGCCTGGGTGAACAGCGGATAGGCGCGTTCGTTCAAAGCCACCGCCACCATGCGGTCGAACTGGGTGATGGGTTCGCGCATCAGCACACCCTCGAACAGCACGGCGAAGAGCCAGGCGAAAAGGGCGGCGAGGACCAACCCCATGGTAAGGGTCAGCCCATAGGCCCCTCGAGGCGAGAGCCGACGGAAGAACCAGGCTATCTGAGAGGCGAACCGGCGCCTGAAGCCACGCACTACCCGCCATTCGACCACCCTGTCGGCCAGGTTGGTGGCCGGGGAGAGAAGGGGTTCGCGCCGCCTCCACAGCCACCTGCCCAAGAACCACAACCCTATCGCGAGCACCGCCAGGAAGAGCAGGAAGAGGCTGATACGGCCGAGCCACTGGTCTACCAGGGTATAGCTCTCGCCGAACGCATAGCCGAGAGCGCACGAGCCCACGGCCCAGCTGACCGCTCCCACGAGATCGTAGAAGAAGAAGCGCCCATAGCTCATGTGGGTGGAGCCCGCGATGAACGGCGCGATCGAGCGCAGAAAGCCTATCCACCTGCCGAAGAGTACGGTCTTACCGCCATGACGCCGGAAGTATCCGTCGGCCCGGTCCAGGTGCTCGGGCTTGATTCGGAACACGCGGACGTGCCGCAGCAGGAAACCGCGGCCCAGCCGCCGACCGATCCAATAGCCCACGTTGTCGCCCAGCACCGCGGCGACGCTCACCACCACCATGAGTTCGCGAATATCGAGCACGCCCCGGGCGGCGAGGGCGCCGGCCAGGAGCACGGTGACCTCCCCGGGCACGAGCAGCCCCACCATGGCCGACGTCTCCAGGAACGCGACCAGGAAGACGATCCACAGACCCCACTGTCCGGCCGCCTGCGTGAACATATCGAGGAACGTCTGCATGACCCGGCCGGATCCCCTTTCGCCTGCTAGTACCCCACGAACACGGCCGCCGTCACCACGGTCGTCCAGCGACCGTCGGAGTCACCCGTGGCCGCTGCGGTGATGTTCATGGTGCGGTAGATCATCCCTTCGATCTCGAGTCGGCGCAGGTGCTCCAATGGGGTGTCCTCGGCAAGCTCGACCCCCAGACTGCTCGCCAGCATACTGGCGGCCAGTCCTTCGGCGAGATCCCCGGACTCCTCGGCCGTCTGCCCGTAGGCCTCGTGCTCGCTCAAGTAGCCATAGCGGTGAGGATCGGTGGGGAGGGCGAGCCCGATGGACGAAGCCAAGCGTCTGCCGGGTTCATCGGTGGCGATCTCGGCCAGCACGCCGAACGTGATCGCCCCAGAGCGGATGAGTCCGACGCCGTCGTCGCGCCCGAGAAGCTCGCAGTGAGGAGGAAAGATGCTCGAGACCCGCACCAGATTACAGCGCTCGATGCCCGCCTGCCGAAGCGCGAACTCGAATGAGGTGAGCCTGCGCCCGGCGACCCCCACGCCCCGGGTCAGAAAGACCTTGCGCGGAATCAAGACACCGGGGTCGTCCGCGGGGATGGCACGGCCGACGAACGGGTCCGACATGGCTCACTCTCCTTTTTGCGTGGTGTCTAGGGCGGCCCTCAGGTCCATCCCCAGGATAGCAGAGGCCCTTCCCGGGCCGACATCAGACCACGCCGAAATGGCCGGGGGATTCTAGCCCAAACGTCCGGTCCGGGGTTCCAAGCGAGCCCCGAGGGGTACAGTCGCACAGACCGCAGACGACACAGAGGGAGCGCTGGTGCGCAGTACCACACCGTCATCGCCGACCGACGAAACAAGGACTTTCGTGGACCCCGAGCTGGAGGGCCTGCTGGCGCAGGTCGCCCAGGCGACCGGTCGATCGCCGACCGCACGCGACCTGACCCGATTCGATAACGTGTACGAGTCAGGTCCCGACGCACTACTGTTCACCGCCCGACTCCTCGACGAGCATGGTGCCCCCGTGGTACGCGGAGTCGTGCTCGACCGCTGGACTCCCGCCATGGTCGACGACCAAGGAGATCTCGTGCCCGAGGTCGATTTCTACCACGACCATCGGGGTCTGCTCTTCCGCTGCGCCCTGGCCTATGTACGCAATCTGCCCATGGCTCTTCACGGCCACACCGGGGTGGGCAAGACCGAGCTGGTACGCTACTTGGCCTGCCTGCTGGGGGCTCCCGTGCACCGCATGAACCTGCACGGTCTCTCGACCACCGATGACGTGATCGGAAAGCTGTTGCCGGCGGACAACGGCGGCGTTGTATTCCAAGACGGCCAGGTGACCACGGCGGTGCGCACGGGCGGCATCCTGCTGCTGGAAGAGATGAACGCGACCGGGCAAGAAGTCTGGTTCGCGCTCCACGGGCTGCTCGACGGCAGCCGCGCCCTCGTCCTCGTGGAGAAGAACAACGAACTCGTGCGGCAGCATGCGTGGTGCCGCATCTTCTCCACGTTCAACCCGTCGGAGTATCCCAATCTCTACCCGGGCACCAAGGAACTCTCCGCCGCGTATCTGCGCCGCTGGGCGTCGGTGCGCATCCCTTTCGCGGACCTCGAGGTGGAGCGCACCATCATCCTCACCCGTTTTCCCGAGTTCGGCGCCCCAGAACGACAGGCCACGCTGGAGACCATGATCGAGGTGGCCCAGGTGGCGCGCAAGCTGCTCGACGACCGCAGCCGGGCGTTCGACTTCGTCATGAGCACCGGGGTATTGGTGGCGTGGGCCGATCTCTCGCTGCTGGTGGGTCCGTTGGAGGCGGCGCGCATCGCCTTCTACGACATTCTCGAGCAACGGACGAAGGCCGTGTTTCGCGACCAGATCTTCGCCTATGTGACCGATTGGGACGTGAGTCAGCTCGACGACGGCCGCTGAGGGAATGCTCCCGATGGACGCCGACGGGGTGGTTGCCCGCCTTTCAGCACTGACGCAGGCCGCCCGGGTGTTCGGTTCCGGCCTTGCGGGAGTGGATCTGGACATCGGTTGGTCACCTGCCGGCCAACCCGAACGCATGGTGTGGACCACAGGCGAAGATGGTCGCCGGCGGGTCGAGATCCGCCTGGATCTGGACCGGATGACCGAGATGTCTACCACGGGCACGGCCTCGCGCGAATCACCGGGCACGGCCCCGCGAGGATCACCGGACACGGCCTCACGTGGATCACCGGACACCGGCTCGCGAGGATCACATGTTGAAGGCTTTCAGTCGGCATTCCTGCACGAGTTGGGCCACGTGCTCTATTCGGGTCACCCCCCCGGGGAGCCGCTCATAGACCAGGAGCGGATGGCGGCCCTTGGGGAGACTCTTCCCAAGCGGGCGCACGAGCTCAGCGCCCGGCCCGATACGCGCATCATGTTGAACCAGATCGGCGAGATCCTCGAGGACGCGCGAATCGAGCGGCGCCTGATCGACCGGTTCCGAGGCGCCCGGCGCTACCTCGCCGAGCACGTCGCCGAAGCCCTCGACGCAGCTCGGGGACCGAAGGCCCAGGCGCCTGGGCGCCCCGAGCCGTGGACCGAGCCGTCAACCGAGCCGCGGACTACCGTCGCCCTCGGCACGAACGACCTCGCCGGCCTCGATGGCTGTCCCGGCGGGTCCGGCCCCGCAGGCGAGGTACCC
>CAZDGO010000067.1:0-9325 GCA_964504825.1 uncultured Gaiellales bacterium | reverse complement strand
CGCCGCACGGTTGCCGCGCGCTCAGCCGGCCTCACCGGCGGTTGCCAACGCCGTCACCAGCGCCTCGCTGGTGGTCACCCAGCCGAAGAACGTGCGGACGTTCATTAGTGAGGCCTCCTGGAGCAGGGGCGGACCGGCCTGCATCGTGGCGTCCGAGATGAGCAGCGGCCAGTACTCCAAGAAATAGGCGTCGCGCAGCGTGGATTCGACGCACACGTTGGTCGCGATGCCGGTGAACAGCAGGTGTCGTTTGTTACGCACGCGGAGGTGCTGGTCGAGATTCGTGCCGGCGAACCCTCTGTAGCGGTTCTTGTCATACCTCCCCTGTCTCGCGCCTCGGCTCCGGCACCACTCCCAGCCGGGCGAGCTCCCCCAACACGACCTCTTCGATATCCGGCAGGCGCGCCTCGATGGTGGGCGTGAGGCCTACATGGGGCGTGCTCATGTCCTCGGGCTCGACCCCGACGATAATCACCTCGGGCGCTGGACCCAGGATGCGGGCGATGGTCCACGCGTCGAGGAACGTGATCTGGTGGATTGAGGTGCGGTAACGCACGCCACTGGGCACCTGATCGGGGTGGAAGCGATAGATCGCCCCCGGCTCGGCGCCGCCCAGAACGGTGTCGACCACTACCAGGTGAGCGGCCCCGCCGAACACATTCATCAACTCGAGTCCCGCTGTGGCCCCGTCGACCAACTCGACGTGCTCCGGAAACCGCCACCGTTCTTCCAGGTGGGCGATGGTGGTCGGTCCCACCCCCTCGTCGGTAAGAAGGAGGTTACCCACCCCGAGGATCACGATGCGTCCGGGTTCCTCCACGGGCGTGTCGGTCACACCGCCGCCGCTTTCCGCTCCCGCTTTGCCCGCCGCCGTTCGACGATGCGGGCCAGGATGATGCCGAGTTCGTACAGCAGGATCAAGGGACCCATCATCAGAAGCATGCTGACCGGGTCCTGGCTCGGGGTGAGCACCATGGCCGCGAAGGCTATGGCAATAAGGGCGTACTTGCGGGAGCTACGCATGCGGCGATGAGACACGATGCCCGCCGATGCCAAGAGAACCATGACCGCCGGCACCTCGAACACCACGCCGAAGGCCAGCAGGAAGAGGGTCACGAAGGAGACGTACTCCCCGGCCCGCTGCTGCTGGTCGAAGATGTCACCGCCGTAGCCAACCAGGAATTTCAGGCCGATGGGCAGCACCACGTAGTATCCGAACAGCACCCCTCCGGCAAAGAGGACCGTGGTGAACAGCACGTAGGGGAGCACCCTCTTCTTCTCGTCCTCGTAGAGAGCGGGCATGATGAACGCCCACAGCTGCCAGAGGAGGACCGGAAGGGCGAGGAGCAGACCGAAGTAGATGGAGACCTTGAGCACGGTCATGAACGGCTCGGTGGGGCTCAAGGTCACCAGTTTGATCGTCTGGCCTTGGGTCCGCGCGAGCGGCGCCATGATCAGGTTGAAGACCCAATCCGTCTCGATGAACGCGATCACCACGCCCAGGACGATGGCGATCGACGAGATCATGATGCGCTTGCGGAGTTCACCCAAGTGCTCGATGATGGACATGCGGGCGTGCTCTGTAGTGGTCACCGAGCTGTTTCTCCTCGTTGGGACGCTGTTCGCCGTAGGGCCGGCGACAGGCCGGGGCCGAAGCGGGCTGCCCGCCTAGTATATCGAGCGTCGGCCAAACCCGACGAACGGCCGTCTTATGCCATGAGCGGCACCATCGCCGGGGCGAATGGACGAGACCTGCTCCCTCGCCGCCTGTGAAATCTGTTGCAGCCCCCATACCGATTTGTTATCGTAGGCGCCGTTGTGTGAGTCCTCACAGAGTCTGGTCATCTGAACTGAGAGGTGCGCCCGTGGTCAACCCGCCAGTCGATCTCATCGTGCAGTTCGGCCTAATGGCGGCTATCGGCGGCGTCGTCGCCGTGCTACTTATCGCTATCTCTCACTGGCTGGCCCCTACGAGCAAGAATCCGAATAAGGGCCTGCCCTACGAGTGCGGCGTGCTGCCCGTCGAAGACGCCCGCATGCCGTACAACGTGCACTTCTATCTGGTGGCCGTTCTCTTCGTGCTGTTCGACCTCGAGGCCGTGTTTATGTACCCCTGGGCTCTGGCGCTACGCAAGCTCGGCGGCCTCGGCTTGGTGGAGATGCTGATATTCATCTTCATCCTGCTGGTAGGTTATTTCTACGCGTGGAAGAAGGGAGTGCTCGAGTGGGAATGAGCGACGCGATGGGTCTCCCCGGGATGCCGCTTGGCGGCTCGGGCGCCCGACCCCTGTTCCTGGGCGCGCAAGGGGAAGTACCCCGAGTCGCTCGTCCGGTCGCCGCCGTCGGCGAAGCCGCTGATGCCGGCGAAGCGTTCGATGAGGATCACATTCCGGGGATAGCCGTCCCCGCCAGTCTTGAGAAGCTCCTTGGCTTCGGGCGCACCTTCTCCTGGTGGCCCCTGCTCTTCGGCTTAGCGTGCTGCGCCATCGAGATGATGGCTACGGCCGGACCTCGCTTCGACATGTCCCGCTTCGGCATGGAGGCCATGCGGGCGTCGCCGCGGCAGGCCGACGGCATGATCGTCGCGGGCTGGTGTTCGATCAAGATGGCGCCTCGGGTGGTGCGTCTCTACGAGCAGATCCCCGACCCCAAGTGGGTGTTGGCTATGGGCTCGTGCGCCATCTCCGGGAACATCTGGGACACGTACAACATCGTGCAGGGCATCGACGCCTTGATCCCGGTGGATGTCTACGTGCCCGGCTGCCCCCCGCGGCCCGAAGCGCTGTGGCAGGGCCTCGAGTTGCTTCGCGGCCGGGTCAAGCAGAGCCGCCATGCCTACGACGGTCTGCGGCGTATCCCGGCCCGAGTGGCCAGCGGCGAATAGGGAGACCGGGCTGCGTGGCCCGTCCGACCTGAGAAGGGGAGGGATGGATTCTACAACGGGAACTGTGCAGATACCGGACGCCATGAAGGCCGTCTTCGACGCGCTCGAGGCGCGATTCGGCGGTCGGCTGCTGGGCAATGACTTCTTCCGCGGAGAACTGACGTTCACCGTGGCCCCCGACGACTTCATCGAGGTAGCCACATTCTGCCGCGACGAGCCTTCGTTGGCTTTCGAGCGGCTCGATTGCCTGGTGGGCAACCATTTCCCCGGCCGCCGCGCGGCGGCGTTCGAGGTGACGGCTCATCTCACCTCTGTCTCCCACACCACTCGGTTGCGGCTGAAGGTCGCCTTGGCGGAGGGACAGAAGATGCCGACCGCTACTCCGGTCTGGCCCTCGGCGAACTGGGATGAGCGGGAGACCTGGGAGATGTACGGCATCGAGTTCGAGGAGCACCCGAACTTGATCCGTCTGTTGACCACCGAGGACTTCGAGGGCTTCCCGCTACGGAAGGACTTCCCGCTACGCGGCACGGTGGGCGGCAGGATCCGCACCGATCTGAAAGGAAAGATCTGACATGAGTGGGTCTACGCACGACACCGCTCACCCCCAGCAAGATCACGTGCACGGAGCGGCCGCTAAGCCTCGGCCCACGCTGGAAGAGCTGAAGGCGCGCAAGGCGCGCACCCGGCAGCGCGTCGCGGGCGACCACGAAACCATCACAATCAGCATGGGTCCCCAGCACCCTTCCATGCATGGGGTCTACCAAGCGGTATTGGATATCGACGGCGAGGTCGTGGTCCGCACCCGGCCCGGCATCGGCAACCTGCACCGAGGTGTGGAGAAGCTGGCCGAGCATCGTACCTATCACCAGTTTATCCCGGTGACCGATCGGCTGGACTACATCTCCAGCTTCGCCATGAACCACGGCTACTGCGAGGCCATCGAGAAGCTCATGGGAGTCGAGGTCCCCGTCCGGGCGAGGTACATCCGCACCATCGCGCACGAGCTGTGCCGCCTCTCCAACCACATCCTGTGGCTGGGCGTGCACATCATGGACTTCGGGGCACAGACCTTCTTCCTGATCTGTTTTCGCGACCGAGAGTACATCCTCGATCTCTTCGAGATGCTCTGCGGAGCGCGTCTCACGCACTCGTACTGCCGCATCGGCGGGGTGTCGAAGGATCTGCCCGATGACTGGGCGCACCGGTGCCGGCAGGTCGTCGACTTCCTCCCCAAACGCTTGGCTGAGTACGAGCGCCTGATCAAGTCCAACCGAATCTTCCTCAAGCGGGCGGTGGGCATCGGCATCTTCACGGCCGAGGACTGCAACGCGTGGCGGGTCACCGGTCCGCCGCTCCGCTCGGCGGGAGTGGCCCGGGACCTGCGCAAAGACGAGCCCTACGCGGCCTACGACGAGGTCGATTTCGAGGTGGCGGTGGAGTACAACGCCGATGTGTACGACCGCTTCCTGGTGCGCATGAAAGAGATGCGCGAGTCGTGCAGTATCATCCGTCAATGCCTGGAAAACTTGCCCGACGGGCCCTTCTTGGCCGACGACGCGGCCCACGTGCTGCCTCTTAAAAAGTATGTCATGCGCGACGCCGCGGCTATGGTGCAGGACTTCGTGCACGTGTTCAAGGGTCCGCAGGTGCCGAAAGGCGAGGTGTACCGCGCTATCGAGGTGCCGAAGGGCGAGATGGGCGTGTACATCGTCTCCGACGGCGGTCCCAAGCCTCAGCGACTCCATCTGGCCACTCCGAGCTTCTACCACGGCCAGGCGGTGCCGCCGTTGTTCGAGGGCGAGATGATCTCCGACGTAGTGGGCATCTTCGGCAGCATCGACGTGGTACTGGGGGACACCGACCGATGAGCGACTTCATCTTCCTCCTGATCAAGGCCATCCTGTGGGTGGCGGTGGGCGTGGGCATGGTGCCCTTCATCATCTACTTCGAGCGGAAGTTCGCCGGGTTCTTCCAGAGCCGGATGGGCCCCACCTACGCGGGACCCTGGGGGTCGCTGCAGTCCTTCGGTGACATGGCCAAACTCCTCTCCAAGGAGGACCTGACCCCCGACGGGGCGGACAAGCCGGTGTTCCGGCTGGCCCCGTACATCCTCTTCGTGCCGGGCTTCCTGGTCATGGCCCTGGTGCCCTTCGGCGCTCTGGGCAAGGATATCTTCGGCTACCAGGTCGACCTGGTCATCGCGAATTTCGACGCCGGGGTGGTCATGTTCCTGGCCTTGGGTTCCATCGCGGTGTATGGCATCGTGTTCGCCGGTTGGGCCTCGAACAACCACTGGTCGTTGCTGGGGGGCCTGCGTCAAGGAGCCCAGATGATCTCCTACGAGCTCTCCATGGGGCTGGCGCTGGTTGGCGTGATCCTCATGGCCGACTCGCTGAACTTCAGCCAGATCGTGGAAGGCCAGTCGGGCAACTTCTGGCACTGGTACTTCATCCCACAGATCGTGTCCTTCGTCATCTTCTTCGTGGCCAGCATCGCCGAGCTTAACCGGGCGCCCTTCGACCTCGCCGAGGCCGAGCAGGAACTTGTTGCCGGTCACATGACCGAGTACTCCGGCATGCGCTGGGGTCTGTTCATGTTCGGGGAGTACGTGAACATGGTGGTCATGTCCGCGGTCATCGCTACCCTCTTTTTCGGCGGGTTCAAGGCGCCCTTCACGTTCTTGGAGTTCATCCCGGGGTTCGCGTGGCTTCTTGCTAAGGTTCTGTTCTTCATCTTCATGTACATGTGGATCCGCTGGACGCTTCCTCGGTACCGCTATAACCAACTGATGGATATCGGTTGGAAGATCTTTCTGCCTCTGGCCATCGCCAACCTGGCCGTCACGGCCATCATCGTGAGCGTGGTGTAGCAATGGGTCTCAAGGACATCATCAAGAAATCCGCCTTCGTAGAGATCATCCAGGGGATGTCGGTGACCGGCGGCTACTTTGTCGGTCCGAAGGTCACTGTGGAGTATCCGAAGGAGAAGATCACTGTATGGCCGCGATACCGCGGCCTGCACGCACTGTTGAGCGATCCGGACACGGGCCGGATCAATTGCTGCGGATGTTATCTGTGCTCGACCATCTGTCCCTCGCAGTGCATCTTCATCGAGACCTCGGAGGGGGCCGCCGATGGGCGTAAGTACATCGACACCTTCGACATCGACCTCGCCCGCTGCATCTTCTGCGGGTTCTGCGAGGAAGTGTGCCCCTGCGCCGCCATCGTGATGACGCCGGTGCACGAGCTCGCCACCTATGACAAGGGCGACTTCTACCTCACGAAGGAGAAGCTCCTTGCCAACCAGGTGAACGCCCACAAAGAACTCATCAAGCGCTAGGGGGGGGAATGGCAGAGAAATTCTTCTTCATCGTCTTCGCAATCCTAGCGGTCGCGGGCGCTCTGGGGGTCATCACCCGTACCAATATCGTGCATGCGCTCTTGCTTCTGGTCTTTACGTTCCTCAACGTGGCCGCCATCTACATGCTGACCCAGGCCTATTTTCTCGCGGTGATCCAGGTGCTGGTGTACGCGGGCGCCATCGTGGTGCTCTTCGCTTTCGTGGTCATGTTCCTCAACCTGCGCGAATTCATGGAGCAAGAACAACTCCACCGAAGCCAGAAATGGGTGGTGCTGGTGCTCGCTCCGATCATGTTGGCCGAGTTTGTGTTCGTGGCCCTCGGGATCACATGGGCGTCGGTGAAGGGTGGCATGGGTCCGGAGGCGGTATTGGCTGCCGGGGGAAACGTACGCGCCGTCGGCATGGTGCTCTTCAACGACATGTTGCTGCCGTTCGAGGTGGCGTCGTTGATCCTCCTCGTCAGCATGGTGGGCGCCATCGTGCTGGCCAAGAAGGAGGATGCGGGGAACATGTCCCTGCGGGAGTGGACCGGCGAGGAAGAGGCGGCCCCAGGCCTCGTGGAGCAGGAGGTCTAAGGATGAACATCCCCGTTGACTGGTATCTGATCCTCTCGACGTTCCTGTTCGTCATCGGAGCGGCCGGCGTCATGGCCCGCCGGAACATGTTCATCGTTCTCTTCTCGATCGAGCTGATGATGAATGCGGTGAATCTCAACCTGGTCGGGTTCAGCCGGTTCCACGAGAATCTCATCGGCCAGAATTTCGTGCTCTTCACTATGACAGTGGCCGCTGCTGAAGCAGCCGTTGGCCTGGCTATCGTCACGGCCCTCTTCCGTAACAAGAAGACATTGATGGTCGACCTCTTCGACACCATGAAGGGCTAGGTGCGGCCGATGGAGACGAGCATGGAGAGCCTCAACTGGATCGTGCCTCTTATCCCGGCCCTGCCGCTGGCCGCGTTCCTCATCACCATCCTGACGGGCAAATGGGTGATCAAAGAGTCCTCCCACTGGCTGCCCATCCTGGCCATGGCCGCGTCGTTCGTGCTCTCGGTGGTGGTCTTTTGGAAGATCCGCGGAGCCGAAGAGGCCTACGTGATCACCCTCTGGGAGTGGATCAAAGTCGGCACCTTCTCGGTGCCCATCGGCTTTCAGGTCGATCAGCTGACGTCGGTCATGTTGCTGGTGGTCACCGGAGTCGGCACCCTGATCTTCATCTACTCCAAGGGCTACATGCACGACGACCCCGGCTACTACCGCTTCTTCGCGTATATGAGTCTCTTCGCCTTCAGCATGCTCATACTGGTGCTGGGCAGCAACTATCTGCTGCTGTACTTCGGCTGGGAGGCGGTGGGTCTCTGTTCCTACTACCTGATCGGCTTCTACTACCACAAGCCGTCGGCGGCCTCTGCGGGCAAGAAGGCCTTCCTCACCAACCGGGTGGGCGACTTCGGCTTCGGCCTGGGCATCATGCTGATCTGGACCACGGTGGGCACGCTCAACTACACCGAGGTGTTCGAGAAGATAGGGGCCGGCGGCATAGGCCAGGGCACTCTCGTCGCGATCAGCCTGCTGCTGTTCATGGGGGCTATGGGCAAGTCGGCCCAGTTTCCTCTCCACGTCTGGCTTCCTGATGCCATGGAGGGCCCCACCCCGGTGTCGGCCCTCATCCACGCGGCCACCATGGTCACGGCCGGTGTGTATATGGTGGCCCGCAGCTCGGTCATCTTCGCGAGTGCGCACGAGGCCATGCTGATCGTGGGGGGGATAGGGGCGTTCACCGCCATCTTCGCCGCGACCATCGGCCTAGCGCAGAAAGACATCAAACGGGTGATGGCCTACTCGACCGTCTCCCAGCTGGGCTACATGTTCATGGCCTTGGGAGTGGGCGCGTGGGTGGCGGCGATCTTCCATCTGGTCACGCACGCGTTCTTCAAGGCCCTGCTGTTCCTCGGCTCCGGTTCGGTCATCCACTCCATGTCGGGCGAGCAGGACATGGACAAGATGGGCGGATTAATGCGGCGGATCCCCTACACCTACTGGACCATGCTCTGCGGGGCGTTCGCCCTAGCCGGGGTCCTCCCCTTCGCGGGCTTCTGGTCGAAAGACGAGATCCTGGGCATCAACTTCAAGGACGGCGCCTACGTCATCTGGATCATCGGGCTTGTCGCGGCCTTCATCACCGCTTTCTACACCTTCCGCATGATCTTCATGACCTTCTGGGGCGAGTCGCGGGTGGAGCCCGAGGTGGAGCATCATCTGCACGAGAGCCCGTGGGTGATGGTCGTGCCCCTCATGGTGCTTGCCGCCCTCTCGGTGGTGGCGGGATTCATCGGTTTCCCGCCGGAGAAGGGGGTCTTCCACAGCTTTCTCGAGCCGGTGTTCGCCCCCGCCAACCATATCTTGGGCGTGGAACATGAAGCCTTCGGCACGCTCGACCTTGTACTGATGATCGTATCGGTGGGGGTGGCTCTGTCGGGCGTCGCCCTCTCGTATCTCTTCTACGTGCGGAAGCCTAAGGAGCTCCCGCAGAGGGCCGGTGCGGCGGCGCCGTGGGCCTACAAGGGCATCCTCAACAAGTGGTACATCGACGAGATCTACAACGCCACTGTCATCCGCCTGGTGGTCGATGGCTCGCGGGTCCTGTGGAAACGCGTCGACGCGGCCGTTATCGACGGCGCCGTCAACGGTGTGGCGAGGCTCTGGGACCTCGGGGGCCGGATCGTCCGGCCGGCACAGACCGGCCGCGTGGAGAACTACGCGGCGGTCATGTTCGCGGGTCTCTTTGTCATCGTCAGCGCCGTGCTGATCTTCTAGGGCCCAAAGGAGGGAGTGGGATAGTGGAATACGGTTTCGCCGAACAGATAGGCTTCCGGGCTCTGACGCTGCTGACGTTCCTGCCGGCGCTCGGCGCTCTGGTCATGCTGCTCTTCATGCGGCACCGGCCGAACGCGTTCAAGGCTACGGCGCTGGTGACCTCGCTGGCCACCTTCGCGCTCAGTCTGTATATGTTGACGGCTTTCGACACCAAGACGGCCGCCTTTCAGTTCCAGGAGAACTTCGTCTGGGTCAAGAGCTTC
>CAZDGO010000066.1:0-9355 GCA_964504825.1 uncultured Gaiellales bacterium | reverse complement strand
CGCGCCGGCCAGTGCGTTCTGGTGGCCAAGGCTTCGTTTTTCAGCAGCCTCCTAGCGGATACTCTCGCTCAGCGGACGCACTGAACGTACTTGAGAAAGATCTCGAACGCCTGCTCCATAGCGGCCTCGTCGACCTCGGTGCTGCTCTCCCGCGCAAGGCACTCTTTCATACGATGACTGATCAGGAAGATACCGACTCGGTCCAGAGCGGACTTCACCGCGGCCAATTGGGTAAGCACGGATTCGCAGTCTTTACCCTCGTCGATCATGCGCTGGAGGCCGCGCACCTGGCCTTCTACCCGCCGCAGACGATTGAGCACGCGTTCCACATCGTCATTGACCGCGCGGTCGGCCGTTTCAGACTCCATACGAGGCCCTCCTTGTGAAGCGGGAGAACTCACGCTACCTCCCTTGACCGCCATAGTATACCCTCATGGGTAACCGATCCGCAACAAGAGGAAGTCGAAAGGAAATGGAGCGGAGTACGGGATTCGAACCCGCGACATCCAGCTTGGGAAGCTAGCACTCTACCAACTGAGTTAACTCCGCCCGCAGCCAGGTCGGGCCGGCCGGATTCTAGCACAGGAGCACGATTGTGAGTACCGCCCCCTCTTCGATGACGGCCCTTCCGAGACCCCTTCGAACCAGACGTGCGCGTCCGCCCTCGGCGGCCTCGATGGGCCGCTGAAGATGTGCGCATCTTGCGGCAATTTCGTGGTGAGCGCGGTGCACGAACACGGTTGACATACGGGCGGTGGAGAGTACTATTAAGAAGGAGCCCCGAGAGTTCAGACGCAGCGTCTGGAGCCTGATACAAAGGCCGGTGCCGAGGAAACGCGGAGACAAATGGCCGCGGAGTACAGAGAAGCAGCGGCGAAGTGCAAGGCGAAGAGAGACGAAGAGCGAGTTCACTCGGGGCTCGCTTTTGTCGGTGTACAGCCTGTCGCCGTCGCGGTCGGGGAGGCGCGATCCATCCACACACACGTGGCTACCTGCTGGTACTGGCCACCGCCACTCTGTGGGGTCTATCCGGCAGCCTCTCCAAGTACCTCATGCAGGGCGGGGTCTCCCCAATAGCACTGGCTCAGGGCCGCAGCATGGTGACCGCTGCACTCCTGCTGCTCTACCTGGGCTTTGCCCGTCCCTCCGGCCTGCGGGTGCCTCGCCGGGTGTGGCCCTGGCTCCTCCTCTTTGGGGTCTTCCTGGCCACAGTCCAGTTCACCTATTTCTCGGCGATCGAACGTCTGGCCGTAGCTGCGGCGATCCTTCTGGAGTATCTCTCCCCCGCGATGGTCGTCACATTCGCATGGCTGTTTCTGCGCCGTCAAGTCACGCGCACGACGGTCGCGGCGCTGGTCGCCGCACTGGTGGGATGCGCCTTAGTGGTGCGCGCGTACGACCCGGCCGTTCTCTCCCTCTCGGCCGCCGGTATCGCCTTCGGCGTGGGGGCGGCGGTCTCGTTCTCCGGGTATATCCTGGTGGGAGAGCACCTGAAGAACGACACCGACGTGTCGGCGCAACTTCTCTACGGCTTTGCCATCGCCGGGGTCGTGCTGGCTCTGGTTCGACCCCCGTGGACCCTGCCGGCAGTGGTCCTCGAACCGCGGAACCTGGCGCTGATCGCCGCGGTAGGCATGTTCGGCACGCTCCTGCCCTTCGGTTGCTTCCTCGCCTCGTTCCGATATATCGATGCCGGCAGAGCCACGATCGTCTCCACGCTGGAGCCGGTGGTCGCCGGCGTAGTGTCCTGGATCTGGTTGGGCGAGGTGTTCTCCGCTCCGCAGATGCTGGGCGCCGCGCTGGTGATCGCCGCGGTCATCGCGCTACAGCGCGACAGGCCTGACGACGAAGCCGTGGCCGCACCGGACACTCTCGTGTTCGTCAAGCACGAGGACTAGCCCTGACACGAGGGGCAGAAGGCCGTGCCCCGGCCCGCGACGATCGTGCGCACCATCGTGCCCCCGCAGCGCAGGCACTCCTGCCCATGCCGCCCGTAGGCACGCAAGACGCGCTGGAAGCCACCACCTGCTCCGCTCGTATCCACATAGTCGCTGATGGAACAGCCGCGCAGGCGCACGCCCTCGGCGAGAGTCAGTTTGATGTCCACCGCCAGCTTCCCGATCTCATCCGTACTGAGCGACCCCGCCGGGCGCACCGGCGAGAGACCCGCAGCGAACAGGATCTCGTCGGCGTAGATGTTGCCGATACCGGCGAGGTGGCGCTGATCGAGCAACACGGCTTTCAGCGGCGCCCGCCTCCCTCGTATCATCGCGGCCAGGCCGGCTTCGTCCCAATCGTCGCCGGGCCAGGCATCGGGACCCATCCGGCCCACACGGGCGGCCGGACCGCCCGACGTGAGGTGGACCCGTCCGAACTTGCGTATGTCGCGGAAGACGAGCAGGGCCTCTGGGGCGTCGGAGTCGCGCGCATCTAGCGGGAACACGAACCGGTCGTGCGGGGAGACGGACGGCCCGGTGACCCCTTCGAGCAACACTTGACCGGTCATGCCCAGGTGGATCGTCAGGAAGAGATCACCGCTCAGCGGAAACACAAGGAACTTGCCCCGCCGTCGCACGTCGAGGATCCGGCGGCCCGCGAGGGCCGCCGTGAACTCGGATGCGGTGACGTCCAGCAGCATGAACTCATTCAGCCGGTCGACGGCATGGATGCGGCGGCCCGGAAGGGCCGCCGCCAGCTGACTGCGGATCGTCTCGACTTCGGGTAGCTCAGGCACTCTGTCTACATACTCTCCGGAGCCGCCACGCCGAGCAGGTCGAGACTGCGGGCCACCACCCGCCCGGTCACGAGGCAGAGCGCCAGCCGCGCCGCCGCGACCTTCGGAGCTGAGCCGATGACGCGACAGTTCTTGTAGAAGGGGTGGAAGGCGCCCGCGACCTCCTGGGCATAGGCGGCCACGCGGTGGGGAGCGCGACGGTCGGCGGCTTCCCGCACCAGGTCGCCGAACTCGTCCAGTTTCTTGATGAGGTCTCGCTCGAAGGTGGTTTCGAACAGACCGCCTTCAGCGTCCGTCATGTCGAGAGAGGGCTTGAGTTCCGGAGGCACGTTGCGCAGGATGCTCGCGATCCGCGCGTGAGCATACTGCACGTAGAACACCGGGTTCTCCTGTGACTGCCGGCGGGCCAGGCTCAGATCGAGATCGAGCGTCTGGTCGTGGGACCGCATCACCAGGAAGAAGCGGGCGGCATCTACCCCTACGGCGTCGATCAGCTCCCCAAGGGTCACCATCTCGCCGCGTCTGGTGGACATCTGGCGGAGCTCGCCTTCTTCGAGCAGGTTCACCATCTGCCCGATGATCAGTTCCAGCATGTCCGGGTCGTGCGAGAGGATCTCCACCGCCGCCTTCATGCGCTGCACGTAGCCATGGTGATCGGCACCCCAGATGTTGATGAGGTGATCGTAACCGCGGGCGAGTTTATCCTGGTGATACGCGATATCGGCCGCAAAGTAGGTCGGCCTCTCGTTGCTGCGGATAAGCACCCGATCCTTGTCGTCCCCGTAGGGAGAGGTGCGCAGCCACACCGCATCGTCCAGGCGATAGGCGTCCCCGCTCTCGAGCACCCGGTCGATGGTGCCCTGCACGTGCCCGTCGGTATGCAGAGGGATCTCGCTGAACCAGTGGTCGAACGTCACCCGGAAACGTTCGAGCTCCGCGCGCATCTGGTCGAGCACGATCTGGTAACCGCGCACTCGCAGAGAGTCTATCGCCTGGGTCGAGGCGTCATCCAGACCTTCGGTGCGCAGGTGCTCCAGCCAGCGATCACCGATCTCCTCGCGGATCTGGGTGGCGATGTCGATCACGTAGTCGCCCTGGTATCCCTCTTCCGGCACCGCGAGATCGAGACCGAACGACTGAGCGTAGCGCGCCGCCACCGACCGGCCGAACATCTCCATCTGGCGGCCATAGTCGTTGATGTAGAACTCAGTGGTCACCTCGTGCCCGCTGTAGCGCAGGAGCCGGTCGAGGGAGTTTCCGTACGCCGCGTAGCGGCCGTGGCCCACATGGAGCGGACCGTTGGGGTTGACGCTTACGTACTCGAGCAGGATGTGCAGTGGACGCTCGCGTACACCCCGGCCCACATCGTCGCCGGCGGCAAGCAGCGCCCGCGCAGCTTTGAGGTACGCCTCGGGGCGCAGGCGGAGATTGAGGAAGCCCGGACCGGCGATATCGAGGCTCTCCACGAGTTCCGACACCGACGGGTCGGCCCGCAGACGACCGATGAGATCCTCCGCCAACACCCGAGGCGCTCTGTGCGCCACTTTCGCCAGTTGCATGCAAAACGGAGTGGCGTAGTCGCCGTGCTCCGAGTCCGCCGGCCTCTCTATCACCAGCGGAGGAACATCCTCCCACGCCTCCTCGGCCACCCAGGCCGCGACCACCCGTCCCACTCGATCTGCCAGCACGCGATCACTCCCTTCTCTCGGACCGCGCCCATGCGCCGCAGCGCGAGCGCAGAACCGCTTCTCACGTATCTTATGCTCTAGAACCTATGCTCTAGACACCGCGCGTCGAAGACGGGACGCGGCAGGCGAACAGATCCTCGAGCTTCCCGATATCGGCCGGAGTCCCGATCGCGATGAGCACGTCGGTCTCTTCCAACACGAGATCTGGGCCCGGGTTGGTCTCGAACTGCCCCGTAGCCCCCCGGCGGACGGCAAGAACCGTAGCGCCCGTAGCGCGGCGGATGTCCAGGTCGCTGATAGAGCGTCCTACCACTTCGCAGGTGCCGTTGAGCGCGAACTCCTCGAGCCGAAACTCTATCTCGCCTCCGCGGGAGACCACCTCCAGGTAGTCGCTGACCATAGGCTTCAGCATGAGCGTGGCCATCTTCTTGCCCCCGATGCTGTAGGGCGAGATCACCTTGTCGGCGCCCGCCCTGCGCAGCTTGCCGGCCGATTCCTCGCTCGCGGCCCGGGCGATGATGGTGAGCCGGGGATTGAGCACCCGCGCAGACAGGACCACGTAGATGGTGTCGGCGTCGGAATCGACAGCCGCGACAAGTCCTATGGCGTGCTCGATGCCCGCCTCGAGCAGCGTCTCGTCCTGCGACGCGTCGCCTTCCACGCCGAGATGGCCCGACTCCAAGATCTGTGCCACCGTCGCAGGGTTGCTGTCGACCACGACGAAATCGGCACGGTTCGCCGCGAACTCCCGCGCCACCGCCTCGCCGACGCGTCCGAACCCGCAGATGATGTAGTGCCCTCGCAGCTCAGCGACCTTTTTCTGCACCGCTCTCCTCCTGAACATGCCGGTGAACGTGCCGCTCACCAGGAACTCGATCAACGAACGGAGCCCCAGACCGATCAGGGTCACTCCCACGACCACCAGCACGATGGTGAACGCTTGGCCCCGTGGTGACAACGGGTGAACCTCGTTGAACCCCACAGTGGTGAGGCCGAGGACCGTCATGTACAAGGCATCGAGAACGGACCATCCCTCGATGAACATGTAGCCCGCAGTGCCCGCGACCAACACCAAAACGGCACCCAGCGCCAGCATGGCCACCGTGCGGATCTCTGATGCCTTGCTGTTTTCTTGCCCGCTCATGCATCCTTTCCATCCCGGGTTCGCACGTGCAGGCCGACCAGTTCGCGGCTAGTGGTGGTATGGCTCTCCCCGCTCGATGCGTAGGGCTCGGTATAGCTGTTCCAGCACCACACACCGCGCCAGTTGATGCGGGAAGGTCAGCCTGGAAAGCGACCAGACAAGATCGGCCGAACCAAGCACGCGCTCGTCCAAGCCCAGCGCACCGCCTAGTATAAACTGGAAGTCACTGCGTCCGTAGAGCTTCTCCCCAGCCAGATGGGCGCTCAGGGCCTCGGACGTGAACTCCCGCCCTTCCCGATCAAGTGCGATGGTATACGCACCCGGGCGCAGCTGCCGCACGAGCTGGTCGCCCTCCGCGCTCAAGACCCTTCCGCTTCCGTAAGAGATGGGCACCTCGGGCACCTCGCGCACCTCGACGGTCGCATACGGCTTGAGGAGCCGGACATAGTGGTCGGCAACGCCGCGATACTCTCGACTCAGACGGCCGACGCAGATGACGCTCAGGCGCACCTCGGGCTCGTTTCAGGACGCCGCATCGCGCCGCCCAGCGCGTCCCGGCGGAGGCTACGGGTGCGACCGAGGACGCCGCATCGCGCCGCCAAGTGCGTCCCGGCGGCCAAGGCTTCGTTTTGAAACGAGCCCTTAGAGGAACGGCAGATCGCCGCCGCCTTCGTCGTCATCGTGCCGGGGCCGGCGCTTCAGAGTAGTGAACGCGTGGTCCTTCACGATGGTCGGCATGTTGCGCCACAAGCAGATATCGCTCTTCAGGTAGCGGACCTTGATCTCATCGGTGCAGCGGATGGTGCACGTGAGGCAGACCTCGTCCTCCACATGGATCTTTTCGCGGCGGGGGCGCTCCCCTTCGTCGAGCCGCCGAGAAGCATCCAGAAGCAACTCCTGCACGTCGATCGAAGGAGTGATAGAGAAACGAATCTCCCGGTCGGGAACCACAAACTTGAAGGTGCCCGAAGTCCAGTTGGAGAGCTGCAGAGCCTGATCGTAGGTCTGCCGGTTGACGATCTCTTGGAGGGTCTTCCGGTCGGTGTAGCCACGTTTGAGAAGCATGACCCCCAGAGGCTGATGGTTCTCGTCCTCGCCACGGCTCAAGAGACATTCGTTGAGTTGCTCGGACGACAGTACACCTGCCGCCACGAGCCTACTGCCCAGCAGATCATCAGACAGAGGGAGAGAGATGGCATCTACCCTGCCATCGTTCATGTAGATGTAGCCGCACTCCTCGAAATCCTGTATCTCCAGCACACCGCTTTTCCTGTACGCAGCCAGGAACTGCAGAATGCTGAAGACCGAAAACTCTTGTATCTTGCCCCACAGGATCATCGCATCACCCCGCGGTTGAACAACCGTCTACGCGAGAAGAATCGGCCTCAACGGCGGGATTCGGAGCGCTCGGACGCCGGGTTCCCTGTTTTCTTGAACACGGCGCGCTCGGAAGAGTGTCCATTGCCGGGGTGCGCATCGTTCCCGGCACCGGGTTCGTCGACCTCCCCCAGTCGCGGCTCGCCTCCCCGCGGAACAGGGGCAAAGCCGCTGAACGTAGAGCTCGGCGTGTCGACGATGGGCTCCGAGTCGGCAGCGAGGACCCCCGCCGAACCCGACAGCGGCTCCTCGACCATGTCCTCGGAAACGTCGGGGCTCCCGAGGACGACCGCCTGGTGATCAGCAACGGCCGTGCCCTCCCATGAGTAGACGGCGTCGCCGACAAAAGCGACGCCGACCTGTTCGTTGGCGACGGCGGAGACCCACGTCCACCGTTTCCCATCCGCGGCCTCCTCGATGCTGCCCCGCCGGCGCGCCGGCGGGTGGAACAGTTGCCAGCCAATGGCGAGGAAGACGTAGGCGAAGACGCCGAACACGGCCGCCAGAATAAGCAGGCTCGTACTGAAGTTGGAGAAGAAGGGGAGCAACACTAGAAGGGTGATCACGCCGAATAGCGTACCCAGGAAGAGCGCTGCTGCGCCCAAAATACGAAACATCATTCACGCACCTCGAGGAATCGGTGGGAACGTTGCCGCACGACGCATGCTCCGCACCCGCGGTAGCAGGGGCCAGTCTAGTGAACATCGCGCAGCTTTACAAGTAACAAGCGGCGCAAGCCACGTGACTCACGCAAGTCATGTGCGATCCCGAAGCGCCTGCACCTCTGCGACAACCGCCTCGTCCGACGAAGTCCGGTCGATGATCTCTCGGAACTCCTCGGTCGACATGCTGAGCTGAGACAGGAGCACACGGTCTCGCGAGCAGGGATGCGCGAACGAGCCAGGATTGCCATGGTATGTGGCTCGAGCCTTGTCGATCATTCGCGGAAGCCAGGCCCAGCCACCGAGTTCCAACGAACCGGCTCGGGGTGGGTGTACGGTGAGGTCGTATCTATCGTCCATCCGCCCTAGGATAGACCTTTTCATTCTGTCTGTTAATCCTCCTGTCCGTTTTCAACGCGGCACCCACTCTGCTGGTTATCGCACGCAACCAGCTTACCGCTAAATTTTAGGAGTTTACCGCGTCAAGATCACCGCAATGCGAGAACTACCACAGGCCCGTGAGGGAACTGTCATCGGGGGCTCAGATCGTTCTCTCCAGGGCGAAGAGGAGGGCGCGCTCCACCTCGACCAGGTGATCGGGCTCGACCAACTTGTTCCCCCACGCGTCGGCGACATAGAACACGTCGACCACGCGGCCACGTTGCGTCGCCACCTTGGCCAGCTTGACTTCCAGGCGCAGATCGTCGAGGGTGTGGGCCAGCGTGTAGAGCAGTCCGATGCGGTCGGTGGCGTGCACCTCGATGACGGTCAGCGTGTCGGAGGCGCCGTCGTCGAGTACAACCCGAGACGGCTCGAGCCGCTCCACCGTCCCGGTGCGGGCATATCTAGCGGCTTTCTCGGCCAGACGATAGTCCAAAGACAGCCGGCCCTCGAAGGCGCGCGCGATGTCCAGCCGCACGGCCTCCCAGCGTTCGCGCGGGATGGTGCCTCCGAACTGGTCGGCCACGTGGAAGCCACGGGCCACAAGATCGTCCCCCAACGGTTGCACCTGCGCGCTCAAGATATTCACCCCGTGGTACGCGAGCACCCCGGACAGCCGTGCCAGCAGGCCCGGGTACGACGGCGACACCACCGACAGCTCATCGACTCCCACCAGGGGGCCAGGATGCACCTGCAGGGTAAGTTCGCCGCCGAGAGGGCTCATCGGCACCGCCATCGCAAACAACGGTGCAACATCGGCGGCAACGTCCTCCCGGAGGTCCGGTTGGGGGCGCTCGCTGCCCGCCTCCCCCAGGACGTTCAGCACCTTGAAGAACAACTCTCTCACCAGCGTAGCCGTCCACGGCGTCCAGACCGCCGACCCCGTGGACATGGAATCGGCCACCGTCAGAACATAGAGCATGACCAATCGCCCCCGCGAGCCGATCGTCTCAGCGAGACGGGCGATCAACGCCGGGTCGTCGAGATCTCGCCGGGACGCCGTCTCGGGAAGCACGAGGTGGTTCTGGATCAGGAACGCCACCACCTCCCGCGACTCCGGAGGCCGGCCGAGCGCCGCGAGCGCCCGCGTGGCCAGTCCCGCACCCGCATGGGAGTGATCGTCCGCGGCGCGACCTTTGCCCACGTCATGCAGCAGGCAGGCGAGAAGGAAGAGGTCCCACTCCGGAGTAGCCGCCAACTCATGGGCCAGCGAGGTCGCCAGCGGTTCGCTGAGCTGTGCGACCGCCCGTTCGTGGTCTGCGCGCACGCGCGCCTGGCCGGCGACGACCTGCCGGCGTCCCTCGGCCAG
>CAZDGO010000065.1:0-9398 GCA_964504825.1 uncultured Gaiellales bacterium | reverse complement strand
GCCGCGCTTCCTCTCACGGAGGACGACGTGGACCAGGAAGACGAAGGAGACCGCCCGGTCAACATCGCCATCGTCGGCCGCCCGAACGTCGGCAAGAGCTCGCTTGTGAACGCTCTGCTCGGCGACGAGCGCGTCATCGTCTCTCCTATCCCGGGGACTACGCGCGATGCCATCGACACGACCATCGACTACGAGGGTCGACTCATCAATCTTGTCGACACGGCCGGCCTACGGCGGAAGGGCAAGCGGACGAGCAACGACGTGGAGTTCTACAGTTCGCTGCGCACGGTCGGCGCACTTGAACGGAGTGACGTGGCACTGGTAGTAGTGGATGCATCCGAAGGCCTGGTCGATCTCGATCTTCAGGTCGCCTACGAAGCCCAACGCGCTCACTGTGCCACAGCCATGATCTTCAACAAGTGGGACGTCACCACGCTGGACCTCGACATGGCAGTGGCCAAGATCGGTCGAAAGGTACAGATGCGGCCGCCGTGGCTGACAGTCTCGGCTCTCACCGGACGCAACCTCCGCGGTGTCTTCCCCCTGGCCCTCAGCCTGTATGAGAAATACGGGGGACGCATCCCCACGGGCGATCTCAACCGCTGGTTGGACGAGATCCGTGGCCGGCGCGACGCTCCGCGGCGCGGCGGGAAGACTCTGAAGCTGTTCTACATGTCCCAGTACACCGACTCACCGCCCCGCTTCAAGGTGATGATCAACTCCCGGGCGCTTATCGACCGGAGCTACGCCTACTTCTTCGAGAACCGGCTGAGAGAAGCGTACGCTCTGGAAGGCATACCCTTGATCATAGACTTCGAGGGCAAGGAGGAGCGATACTCGTGACCGGGGTCCTGATAGTCGTCGCGTGTGTCGCGGGCGCCTATCTCGTCGGCTCTCTCTCGCCGAGCGTGTTCTTGGGACGTCTCGTCAAAGGCGTCGACGTGCGCGAGCACGGAAGCGGCAACGCGGGTGCCACCAATGCCTTCCGTGTACTCGGCACCCCCCTCGGCGTGGTGGTGTTGGCGGCCGACGTACTGAAGGGGTTTCTACCTGTTCTGCTTGCCGCCCACTATATCGGCAACCCCTCGGTCACAGTGCTTGTCGCGATGGCGGCGATGGCCGGACACAATTGGTCGGTGTTCCTCAAAGGCAAGGGCGGGAAGGGTGTGGCCACGGGCGCCGGCGTGATCTTGGCGATGATGCCGGTGATTATCGTCGTGCTCGTGACCGTCTTCGCGATCGTACTCGTGCTGACGTCCACCGTCTCGATAGCGTCGCTCATTGCCACGGTCCTCTTTCCGGTGCTGACACTAGCGACTGCGCAGCCGCTCGCGTATGTGATTTTCTCGTTCCTGGGCTGCGCTGTGGTGATCTACGGGCACCGGGGCAATATCAAGCGATTGGTGCGCCACGAGGAACCGCGAGTGAGACTGCCGTGGGCGCCTCGGTGACGGAGTCGTCGCCAGGGTCGGTCTGGTCTCCCCGCACCGGCACTCCCTACGTGGCGGCCGTTGTGGGCGCCGGCAGCTGGGGCACGGCGATGGCGCGGCACCTTGCCCTACGCGGATTGCGCACCACTCTGCTGGCGCGCCGGCCGGAGCAGGCTGAGACGATGCGGGCCGTTGGGCGCAACCCGGACTATCTCCGCGACCTGCCGCTGCCGCCGAGTCTGGCCTTTGCGGTCTATGCCGAGCACGACTTCTCTTCCGTCGACCTGGTGATCATGGCGGTACCCAGTAAGGGGTACGCGAGTGTGGTCGACCTGCTCGCGCCGGGACTGCCCTCGGAACTCGGTGTCCTCAGCCTTACGAAGGGCGTAGAGCCGGGATCGCTCCGACGTTTCAGTCAGGTCATCGCCGACTCGTGGGGTTATCTGCGGCCCCACATAGCCGTGCTCGCCGGGCCGAATCATGCCGAAGAGGTCTCGCAGGATCAGCCCGCCGCCACGGTGATAGCGTCAACAGACGAGGGGTTCGCCACCCTGCTGCAAGGCCTGCTGTGCAACGAGAACTTTCGCGCCTATAGGAACACTGATCTTGTCGGAGTGGAGTTGGCCGCCGCCACAAAAAACGTGATAGCACTTGCCACGGGAATGGGCGACGGCGTGGGCTACGGCGACAATGTGAGGGCCGCCCTGATCACTCGGGGCTTGGCCGAGATGACCCGTTTGGGTTTGGCGCTGGGAGCACAGCCCCTCACATTCGCCGGTCTCGCCGGTCTCGGAGACTTGGTGGGCACGTGTACATCCCGTCACAGCCGGAACCGCAGGGCGGGGGAGTTGCTGGCACGCGGTCTCCCGCCCGACCAGGTGGAGCGGGAGATGGGGATGGTGGCCGAGGGCCTTACCGCTGCCCCCGCGATACTGCGGCTGGCCGAGGGTCTCGGCGTAGATATGCCTATCACCGAGAATGTGGTGGCGGTCATCCAGGGTACGAAGGAGATCGTCGCCAGCGTCCGCGACCTGATGCTGCGGGAACCGCGGGCCGAGCATCATTGACGCCGACGGCGGTCACCGCGAGGCGCTGCCTCGGTGTGCATATCCGACGCGGCGAGGCCCCATGCTATACTGCCACCTGCGTCGGGACGTGGCGCAGCCTGGTAGCGCATCCGGCTGGGGGCCGGGAGGTCGCCAGTTCAAATCTGGCCGTCCCGACTTTTTTTTTGCGCCTGCGGAGGGTGTTGATGGCGAACGCGCTCACCATGTTCCGGCTCTTGATCGTGCCCGTCTTCATCTACTTTCTCGCGAGTTCGCCTGAGGGCAGCTCCACCGTAGCCGGGTGGTTGTTCCTCACGGCTTCGGCCAGTGACTGGCTCGACGGTCAGATCGCCCGCCGCACCGGCACGGTCTCAGACTTCGGCACTTTCGCGGATCCTCTTGCCGACCGGTTGCTGATAGCGAGCGCTCTGGTGATCCTCCTCGCGAAGCATGCCCTGCCCGCTCCGGCCGTCATGTTGGTGCTCATCCGCGACGCATACGTCCTGGCTGGCTATTGGGTCCTCTCGCGTCGAGGCATCCGGATAGGTGTGAGCCTCCTGGGGAAGATATCCACCGCTCTTCTGCTGGTCGCGCTCGTGCTCGCCGTGTTCGGGTGGTCGGGAGCCGGTTTCGTCTTTTGGTCGGGCGTCGCGTTCTCACTGCTGTCAGGTGTGGCCTACACGCGGCTGGGCGTGCGTCAGTTTCGGCGGCCACGGGCGGGGGTAGCTGAGACTCGCTAGGGAATCGGAGAGGACTGGAGGCGGGGCTGTGAAGGCTGTGGTCATGGCGGGTGGTCAGGGCACGCGTCTGCGCCCTCTGACTTCGAACCAACCAAAGCCGATGGTCCCCATCGCGAACAAACCGACCGCCCAGCACATTCTCGATCTCCTTGCCCGTCATAGCATCGACGACGTGATCATGACGGTCTCGTTCCTGCCTCAAGTCATCCGGAATCATTTCGGCGACGGCTCCTCGCTTGGCATGCACATCGAATACAGCGTCGAAGAGACGCCGCTCGGCACGGCCGGCTCGGTCAAGAATGCCGAGAGTGCTCTTGACGACACCTTCATCGTGATCAGCGGGGATGCGCTCACGGACTTCGACCTTACGGCCATCGTCGACTTTCACCGCAGACGCGAGGCACTGGTGACCATCGCCCTGAAGAGCGTCGAGAACCCGCTGGAGTTCGGCGTAGTGATCGTGGACGAGGATGGACGCATCGAGCGCTTTCTCGAGAAACCGGGTTGGGGCCAGGTCTTCTCAGACACGATCAATACCGGCATCTACGTCCTGGAACCGCAGGTGCTCGACCACATCCCGGTCGGCGAACCCTATGATTTCAGTCACCAGCTCTTCCCGAGACTGTTCGAGCAAAGCAAGCCGCTCTTTGGGATGGTGTGCGACGGTTACTGGCAGGACGTCGGCAGTTTGGAGCAGTACCTCGAGGCCAACCGCGACGCCCTCGACGGGAAGGTCAACCTTCAAATCCCTGGGCTCCGCCTGCGGGGGAACGTCTGGATCGGTCAGGGAGTCGAACTCGATACCTTCGACAACGTCGCCGGCCCGGCAGTTATCGGAAACTACGCGAAGATCGATCCCTCCGCAGTCATCGGGCCACACACCGTGTTGGGCACGAACGTGGTCGTCCGCGCAGGTGCGTGCGTGGCGGACGCTATCGTGGGGGACAACAGCTACCTCGGCGCTGGGAGCCGCATCACGGGAGCGGTGCTGGGAAACTCGGTCGATGTGCGCGCCAACGCTGTGATCGCTGCAGGGGCCGTCATCGGCGACCAGAGCTCAGTGGGCGAGGGCGCCATCGTGGCCAACAATGTCAAAGTGTATCCCTTCAAAGTCATCGAGCCAGGGTCGTCGGTGAAGACGAGTCTCATCTCCGAGACCCGGGGGATGAGCACCCTTTTTGGACGCCACGGGATACGCGGTCTTATAAACGTCGACATCACTCCGGAGACGGCGGTTCGGCTCGCCATGTCCTACGGAACCCTGCTGAGCAAGGATGCGGTTGTCACTACCAGTCGCGATCCACATCCTGCCAGCCGAGTGCTCAAGCGGGCCTTCATAGCCGGACTGAACGCCTCCGGCATCGCCGTGCGAGACTTACGGGTGGCCCCCGTCACTCTCAACCGGTTCGATCTGCGCACGGGAGCCGCGGCCGGAGGCATCCATGTCCGCATCAGCCTTGACAGTCCGGAGGAGGTGGAGATCCTCTTCGCCGAACCACCGGGGGTGCCAATCGGCCCCAAGACCGAGCGCACCATCGAGAACAACTACCACCGCGAAGACTTCCGCCGCGCGCTCCACAGTGAGATGGGCACCATCACCTTCCCGCCGCGTCTCGTCGAGACCTACATGTCCGCGCTCTTCGAGCAGTGGGATCGGCCACTGATCGCGGAACGTGGACTGCGAGTGGTGGTCGACGGCTCCCGTTCCGGCGCTACGTCCCTTGTTGCTGGTGTGCTCGACCGTCTTGAGGTAGAGGCCGTTACCGTCAAATCGCCTCCGGGGCACGAAACCATCGAGCGCGTGAGACGTGTGGTCGAGGCGATGGAGGCCGATCTGGGCATCGTCCTCGGTGAGTCCGGAGAGTCCCTCGTTGTAGTCGACGAGACCGGAACCAGGGTGCCGGACGTGACGATGCTGCTGCTGATGATCGGACATGCCGGGCGACGAGGGGACCGTGGATCGATCGCACTACCTATGCATATCACTCGCCGGGCCGACGCGATCGCCGCTGAGTCGGAGCTCAGTGTGGTGCGCACGAAGATGTCGGGGGCATCGCTTATGGCCGAGGCCGCCCGTCCCCATGTGGCCTTTGCCGGAGACCTCGGAGGCCTATATATCTATCCCGGGTTCATGCCGTCACCGGATGCGGTCTTTTCGTTCGGGAAGGTACTCGAACTGTTGGCGGGCGACAAACGCCCCTTGTCCGAACTGGCTGCCGCCATGCCTGCGGTGCATGTAGAGCACGCGACTGTTCCGTGCTCCTGGCATGTCAAGGGAGCCGTCATGCGTCACATGGTCGACGGCCTGAAGCACGAGAGACTCTCTCTGGTCGATGGCATCAAGGTCTCGGTCGGCAAAGAGGACTGGGTACAGATCGTTCCCGACGCCGACAATCCTATCTTCCATGTGTTCGCTGAGGCTTCCTCCGGAGGTGCCGCTCGGGAGTTGCTCGAGACGTATCGCCGTCGACTTCAGGTGGTGGTGGAGGAGAGAGAGTCAGAGGAAGACTGACTGCGGCGTCCGGCACGCGGGTCGGCGGAGTGGCCGGATGCCTATGCTATCCTCATGTGCGTGACCGGCCGGCGACTCTTTTTCGGCGTTCTGTTGTTGCTTGTGGCAGCTGCAGCGGGTCTGTTGTCGTACGATCTTCTGGCCTATCACGGGAAAGTGCATCCGGGAGTACACTCGTGGGGGGTCGACCTCGGGGGTTTGGACCCGTCCGCTGCCCGAGAGACCCTCACGGTGGCGGCTGCTCGTAACCTAGCACGTCCCCTGCAGGTATCCGCGGCCGACGTCATCGTGTCGCTGATCCCATCGAGTGCGGGCGTGACTCTTGACGCTACCGAGACCGTGCGACGGGCTGAAGCAGCCGCGGTTGGCGGTGCGTGGTGGAGCGATGCGACTCGGCGCTTTCAGCTCTGGTGGTCGGGAGATGCCGTGCAACCGGCCCTGGTCGTATCCGACAGGGCGGCTTGGAATCGGGCGGCCGATGAGGTCGCGCTTGCATTCGAGCAGCTACCGAGTGATGCGCGGTTGATCCTCGCCGACGGCGCGCTCAGGGTCGTGGCGGGAAAGGACGGTGTCGTCGTCGGTCGCACGGCCCTGGAAGCAGCCGTGCTCGCCGCGGTCGGCGGTCCCTCGACCGCGTTGGCCACGCCGCTGAGCAGCGTGGCCCCGCGCGTGGCTACCGAACAGGCGACGCAGTCCATGGATGCGGCCCGGCAGGCTTTTTCGGCGGCCGTGGAACTCGCCTACCAGGGGACTACCTACCGCCTCACTTCGGAGGATCTCGTGCGCATGGCCGCCGTAGACCCACACGGCGTGCCCGCGGGGCACCCGTTGACCTTCAACACGCCGCAGGCTCGTGCGCTCCTTGAACAGCGTCTGGCCTCAGTCGAGCATCCACCGGTGGATGCGGTCATCCGGCCTGCGGACGACCGCAAGGGTTTCACGGTGCTCCCGAGCAGCGACGGCACCTTGGTGGAGTGGGACGGACTCATCGCCGCGCTGGAACGCGCGGCGATGAGTCGCGATCGACGGTATGTACCGATCCCCACGACGCCCGCCCACCCAAAGCTCACCACATTGGACGCGGAGCAGCTTGGTCTACGGCGGGAGATCGCTTCCTTCACCACATATTTCGGCGCGGGCGATGCGGCGCGAGTGAACAATATCCGGCAGGTGGCATCCATCTTGGACGGCATGATCGTGCGGCCCGGAGAGACGTTCTCGTTCAACCAGAGTGTTGGCCCCAGGACCAAGGCAGCCGGCTTCGACGAAGCCCCCGTGATCCGTGACGGTGTGCTGACCCCGGGAGTGGGGGGAGGCATCTGTCAAGTCTCGACCACGCTGTTCAACGCGGCCTTCTTCGCCGGGTTGCCCGTGGTGGAGCGCCGTCCTCACTCCTTCTACATCGATCACTACCCTGTGGGACGCGACGCCACGGTTTCCTACGGGGCGGTCGATCTGAAGTTCCGCAACGACTCCGACAGAGTGGTCCTTATCTCCGTCACCGCGACAGACCGCTCGGTGCGGGTATCGTTGGCAGCCCCGACGTGGGACCGTGAGGTGACGTACCTCACCACGCCGCCCCATGACCTGGTGCCGCCTTCCAGCTCTGAGCAGAAGCCGCGCCGGCTTCGCGATCCGGCGCTGGCGGCCGGCCAGACCTCCGCGGTCGAGGCCGGCGTAGCCGGTCGAAAGGTGGAGATCGTTCGCACAGTGACCCGGCCAGATGGGACACCGCTCTTCACCGATACCTTTGAAAGCGTCTACGCGCCCAAGGACTACGTAGTACGGGTGGGAGGGTAGGGCACGGCCCGCGCCTCTCCGTCAGCCCTGGCCGGTTTTGGCAATGACCTGCTTGCAGACGATCTTCAGGGTCTCGAAGACACCGAGGCCGGTGAGAGCGCAGGCTTCCACCGTGGGGGAGCCGGTGTGGTTGAGAAGCTCCATGAGGTCGCTCACGCTGAAAACGTCGGAGAGGTCTCGCTTGTTCATCTGAGTCACCATGCCCAGCGAGGCGAGGTCGTCGCCCTGTTCCAGAAGGTTATCCCACAGGTTCAGGTAGCTCTCCACGTTCTCGTCGAGGCGCGTGATCTGGCTGTCGGCGACAAATACCACCCCGTCGACGCCTTGGAGCACAAGGCGTCGGGAAGCATTGTAGTATGACTGTCCGGGCACGGTGTAGAGATGGAAACGCGTCTTCATCCCTTTGACCGTACCCAGCGAGAGGGGGAGGAAATCGAAGTAGAGCGTCCGCTCCTCCTCGGTCGCGATGCTTACCAGCTTGCCTCTCGCCTCGGGGTTGACCTTCCTGTGGATGTACTGGATGTTGGTCGTCTTGCCGCACAGCCCGCAACCGTAGTAGACGATCTTGTAGTTGATCTCGCGGGCGGCGAAGTTGATCAAGGGCACAGGGCTACTCCATGTCCGCGAAGAGATCGTCGATCGCCTCGCCGGCCAAGAGCGAGTAATCATCATCTATCATGAGGGCGTCGTCGGCGTCTTCATCTGTTGTAGAGAATATCGGTCGTAACACCTCGATCGCACGGCCGGTGTACAGTCGCACCTTCCCAACCTGAGTCTCGCGACCGAACGTTATCACCAAGAGCACCTGGTCGGTCACTTGGGCGACGTGGAGGTTGGATTCCTCTCCTTCGTGAAAGAGCAACGTGAACTCGCGCTCGTGCAACACCTCGGCTAGCTGCTGCGTGGCGGCGAACGAACTTGCCGCTAGACTGGCGAGAGAGAGCGTGTCTGGGTGTTCCTCGTCAGTCGAGGTCGTGATCGGCTGCCCACTGGTGGACACGAGTGCTATGAACCGGGAGCCGGAGACGTGGCGGACTTTGTCGAGGATTTCGTCGACCAAGCGCATCTGCCGACCACTGACGACGAGCCCTTTCCGACGAGCCACGCTATCCTCCTTTATCAGGGGGCGCTTCCGGTCCCCTGGCGGGCAAGTATAACAAGGGCCTATGCCCATTTCTATGCGGGTAAGCGAGATGGAGTCTTTGATACGAGCGTTCGGGTTGTTAGAATGCCACGCGCGATCTATCAGCGTGGGGAGGCGATGAAGTCAGGTGGGTCTCACAGGTGAGGTGCGCGGGTTCCGCTTGCCAGAACTGCTCCAAGTCTTGGGCCAAAGTAAGAAGACGGGGGTCCTGACGCTCTACGGGGGCGTCGTAGAGGGAACCCTCACTCTTAACAACGGCAGACTCGTCACAGCCAGAGTAGGCGCCGTCTCAGGGGAAGAGGCGTTCTTCGCTTTATTGCGGAACCTCGAAGGCCGTTTCTCATTCGTGATATCTCCCCGGGAAGAGCGGGAGTCACAGCCGGCTGTGGCCATGCGTCCCCTCGAGGTTCTCCTGTTGGACGCCACGTCGAGGGATCATCTGGACGAGGGGTAGCCACGATCGAGCAACGTGTAGACCCTCGACGCGGAGGGCAATATCCACTGTGGTATGATGCGGCGAGCCTTGCCTGGCGAGAGAGGAGCGGATGTGAATCCTAGCAATCTGAAGTACCACAAGGAACATGACTGGGCGCGGATCGAGGGCGACCTGGCCGTGTTCGGGGTCACCCACTATGCGCAGGAGTCGCTCGGGGACATCGTATACATCGAACTTCCCGAGGTAGGCGCGGAGCTGACCGCGGGTGCTTCGTACGCCGAGGTCGAATC
>CAZDGO010000064.1:0-9712 GCA_964504825.1 uncultured Gaiellales bacterium | reverse complement strand
ACGCCGTAGTGCATGTCGGTCGCCACCGCCTTGGCACGGGCGCGGTCCTTGTCGGGGATGCCCGGTCCGCGGTCAGATACCCGCACTGTGTCCCCTCCCTCAAGGATAGTCACCACGGCCCCCGTTAGGCCCGCATGAACCAGATTGTCCACCACCTCGCGAATCGCGCCGCCGGGCACACCCCCGCCGACCTCCATCACCAATCCGGTCACGCGGTCACCGGCGGCCTCGATAAGAGAGGCGGCCGAATCTGCCTTCACGATCATCATCCGGGGCGGTCGGCCGCGCTCGTCGTAGACCGCGATCCGTACCACTGGATTGTCTGCGGAGGTAGCGTCATCGCGGTGACCGAGCGCGAGTTCGCCGTCGGATGCATGCGCGGGGTCTAGTCGGTCCACGTCTCTAGCTCCACTCTCGGGCGCCCACTTACAGACGCATAGCGAACGATGAGGTCGCGCGCCGGCTTGTCGTGCCGGAACGGGCGCCCATTGTAGCGGGCCTTCACGGCATTTTCCACAGGTTGTCGGCGCGGCGATACCCAAGGACGGGCTGCAAAGGCCCTCGTGGAGGCCGGCGACCATGCTCGTGCCACTTCAGTGATAACTGGTGTTTTGCGGGCACTTCTTCTGATTATCAACAGCACCATGCACAACTGTGGAGAACGAGCGAGAATCGTGGAATGAAGTAGCCCCCGAGCCCGCGGTTGCTGGGGATTATGGGGATTGTGGCATTTCATAAAGCCCTAGAAACCTACTCGGCTAGAGCGTGGGAGGCCGACCGTTGGCGTGCGCCGCGGCACTTCGGAGGCACCATAACGCGAGTTGGGGGCACTTTCACGAGAGTTAGTTCGCGTCCGCTGCGCACAAATGCCGGGCCTGAGAGTCCTGCCTCGGCCCGTGAGCTCATTCCGGCGTGGTGTGTACGCTCCGAGCGATGCATCAGGATCGTCACGTCCACAGGGTCGTTGGCTCTACCAGTCGGGTCATGGTGGTTGTGCACAGCCACCGGCGGGGGTACTCTGTTCAACGTGGCCGCCCGGAGCGAGAGTCCGCAGTGTGAGTCGATCGCGGCAGGCGTGGCGTTCTTCGGTGTGTTTGACGGCACCCGTGAAATCCTTGTATACTCCCTTGCTCTTTGAGGGAACCATGGGCCGGACGCCCGTTCGTGCGTCGGGGAGAATAGAGGTGCTGTGAAGCGGACATACCAGCCGAACAAACGCAAACGGAAGAAGACGCACGGGTTTCGCGTCCGCATGGCTACCAAGGCCGGGCGTGCTGTGCTCAAGCGTCGGCGGGCCAAGGGGCGCAAGCGTCTGACCGTCTGACTTTTCCAGACCGCGCGGATCATCGCTGATGGTTCGTCGCCGGAGCCGGCTTTCGCAGTCTCAGGACTTCGACCGTGTGTACCGATCGGGCCGGTCGGTTGCCAACCGCTATCTGGTTCTCTATTGTTTCTCTCGACCCGAAGAGGGTCTGCCGGGGGTCACCGGCCGCGAATCGCGGGTGGGATTCTCAGTGTCGAAGCGGTTGGGGTCGGCTGTTGAGCGGAACCGAGTGAAGCGGGCGCTCCGCGAAGCGTACCGTCTGTGCGAATGCCGGTTGCAGAGCAGTTTTGATTTTGTCCTGATTGCGCGGGGTCCGGTGACTGAATTGCTCGATTGCGGCGGCGTCAGCGCCGTTGAGGAGAAGGTGCTGGAGGTTTTCCGCAAAGCGTCGTTGCTGGCCCCTCACGAGGAGCGGCGAACATCTTGATCAGAGAGTTGCTCGTGGCGTTGGTGCGTGCGTATCAGGCTGTAGTGTCGCCGCTGCTGCCGCGATCGTGCAAGTATCACCCGAGTTGCTCGCACTATGCCATCGATTCGCTCCGCGAGTACGGCGCGCTTCGGGGGTCAGTAGTGGCAGGGTGGCGGATTCTTCGCTGCAACCCGTTCAGCCACGGGGGATATGATCCCGTGGCACAGCAGCATGTGTTGCGCGCCCGGCCCATGCCGGGGGCAGGTCTTCCGATAGCGGGCCATAAGCCCGGGGGCGATTCACGATGACCCAGCTTATCGGGCTTCTCGATCCTCTCACCAGCCTGCTGCACACGATCCTCCAGTTCTTCTACGGCTTCACCCACAACTGGGGCTGGGCCATAGCGCTTCTCACGATCCTGGTCCGGATCGTGCTCATCCCGCTGACCTACCGTCAGTTCAAGAGCATGAGGGGCATGCAACAACTTCAACCCCAGATCAAGGCTCTTCAGGCGAAGTACAAGGGCAATCGAGAACTCCTCAATCAAAAGATGATGGAGTTCTACAAGGAGAACAAGGTCAACCCGATGGGTTCGTGTCTCCCCCTCATCTTGCAGATGCCGGTCTTCTTTGCCCTTTTCTACGCGCTGAACCCGACGAACGCCTCGAACGCGGGAGTTTTCGTAGAGAACCTGTCGTGGCTGTGGATCAGAGACTGGGGCCCCGGGCAGCCTGGCTGGCTCGCGCTCGACATCACCAAGTTCGACCTCATCCTTCTGATCATCTACGTGGGCAGTCAGTTCCTGAGTTCGCTGCAGACTACATCCAAAGATCCCACGCAACGCATGATGATGATGAGCATGCCTGTGGTCATCGGCGTGGTCATGTATGTCGGCAAGTGGCCGGCCGGTCTGTTCATCTATTGGGTGACGTCGAACTTGTGGACGATCGCCCAGCAATACGTCATCACACGAGTGTTCCCGGTGTCCCAACCGACACCTGCTGTGACTGGAGGCACCAGTGGCCGGACGCGAGAGCGGAAGAACAAGCAACAGAAGGGTAGCAAGGGCTAGCGGGCGTACTGTTGAGATCGCCTTGAGCCGAGCTCTGGCGGAGCTCGATTTCGCTCCGGGTGAACTCAGCGACGATCAGTACCGTGTCACCGTCCTTACGTCGCCGGAAGACGGCTTCCTCGGCGTAGGGGGCATCGACGCCGTCTTAGAGGTCGAGTTGTTGCCCGACGACGGATCTGAGGACGACGCGAGCGATGATTTCGAACGTGGCCCTCTGCGGGACGAGCCCCTCGAAGAGGACGACTACGACGACGACGACGAGGATCTGCAGCCCGAGGCCGGCTCGGCCAAACTGCGCGAATTCCTCACGGTTGTGCTGCGCGGCCTGCACGTTGACTCCAAGATCCGGATCGTCGAACAGGTAGACTCAGTCTCGGCCGAGGTCACCGGTGAAGATCTAGGGGTCTTCATCGGCAAGCGCGGCCAGACCATCGACGCGATCGAGTATCTGGCGAGCATCGTGCTGTACCGGCGGCCCGAGCGACGAAAGCGAGTGGAGATCGACGCGGAGGGTTACAAGGAGCGCCGTCGGATCACTATCGAGCGCGTGGCCGTGGGAAAGGCTCAAGAAGCGGCTCGGCGGGGCAAGCCGGTGGAGCTCGAACCTATGACGTCGGCCGAGAGAAAGATCGTTCACGTGGCCCTGCGAGATCGGCGGGACGTGATCACCGAGAGCAAGGGGCGCGAGCCCAATCGTTCCGTCGTGATCACACCGATGCGGTCGGGCCAGGGACGCTAGGCACCTTGTCAGACCGGGTGCCGCCCTCGGAGTCGGGCGCATCGCCGCGGTCCGTGTCCGCGCGCTCGTGTGATGAGCTGGGCGACACCATCGTGGCTCTCTCCACCGCGTCAGGAACGGGCGCTATCGGGATCGTTCGCCTGAGCGGGGCCGACGCCGTGCGCGTCGCCGAGCAGGCGTTCCGGCCGGCCCGGCCGCCGGATCTCGGGGAGGGGCGCACCCACCTCATGCGCTACGGGCACGTGGTCGATCCATCCAGCGGGCATACGGTGGACGAAGCACTGGCGGTCGTCATGCGGGCGCCCGCGACCTACACGCGGGAGGACGTGGTCGAGGTCCATTGCCATGGGGGGCCTGCGGCTCAGCGGGCGGTCCTGCGGGTGATGGTCGCTTTGGGGGCTCGGCCCGCCGAGCCGGGAGAGTTTACCAAGCGGGCCTTCCTACACGGGCGGATCGACCTGACGCAGGCGGAGAGCGTGGCCGGCATCGTCCAGGCCCGTTCAGCGAGCGCCCTTCGGGCCTCCGTCCGTCAGTTGGATGGTGGGCTGGCGGATCGAGTGAGGGGTCTTCGTGCCGATCTTGTTGCCATCCTTGCCGGCATGGAAGTTGCCATCGATTTCTCCGAAGAGGATGTCGACGAGGTCGATATGGAGGCTGCTGAAGCTGGGTTGGCGGCTATCGAGGGCCGGCTGGGCGAGCTGCTGTTAACCGCGCTCCTGGGCAGGGCGTTGGAGGAGGGTGTGCGCACAGCCATCGTCGGACGCCCGAACGTGGGAAAGAGCTCACTTCTCAATGCGCTCCTCATGCGAGAACGCGCCATAGTCTCGGAGTTCCCGGGCACTACCCGAGACACCGTAGAGGAGTTCGTCGAGATCGCCGGTATCCCGCTCTGCTTGGTCGACACTGCTGGGCTCAGATCGAGCGATGACCACGTTGAGAGGCTGGGGATCGAGCGGTCGAGGCAGGCCCTCGAGCAGGCCGATCTGGTCTTGGTTGTGCTTGACCTCACTGAAGGGGTCACGCCTGAAGACGAAGAGCTGCTTGGGGCAGTGCCGCCGGCTCGGACGATCGTGGTGGGAAACAAGCTAGACCTGGTCGTGGCCCGGGATGAGGCTGTGGCGGGATTCGGTGAACCCGGATCGCGGGCTCCCGCTGCACGCCTCGCGGGAAGATGGACCGTGTGCGAAGTCTCGGCCCGCACCGGCTCCGGCGTCGACGAACTGCGTAGGGCCATAGAGACCATGGTGGTCGGAGACAACGGGCTACAGCTCGAGGAGCCCCTGCTGGCGACTGAGCGTCAGCGGTCGCTCGTGGAGCGGTCCATGTGGGCGGTGGCGGCAGCCGGCCTAGGGATCGGTCAGGGCGTGTCGGTGGAGCTCGTATGCGATGATGTGCGACGATCAGTCGATGCCCTGGGAAGCATCACCGGGGAGGAATTAGTTCCCGACCTGGTCGACGAGATCTTCCGCCGATTCTGCATCGGCAAGTAGTCGGGCACGGGTATGCAAGCGGAGGCACAGTCTCATAGGGTCGTCGTCGTGGGCGCGGGTGTCTCCGGCTGCGCCTGCGCGGTCGCACTCGCGGAGTCCGGGGTGGCGGTAACCCTTGTTGGTAGTGCTCTCGACGTCGTTGGACTCGCTGGATATGGACCGGATGTCTGGATCAGAGACCGCGACTCGTGGGCGCTCGTGCCGCGGCGGCTCCGCGATGTCTGGGAGCGCGGGGCCTACGAGCCCGATGACGGCACTCCGCTCCTCGTGATCGACCGTCGGGCAGTGTCGCTAGAAACAAAACAGCTGCTAGAGGGCTTGGGGCTGGTAGATCTACGCCAGGGCCTCGTTGTCGACGTCCGGCCCGCGAGTGACGGCCGAGGGGTCGAGGTTCACACAGCCTTCGGAGACGTGGTGGAAGGAGCGGCGTGCGTGCTGGCGGTAGGTCTGGGGCTCGGGGGGCGTGTGACCGAGGGAGAGAGGCGACTTGCCGGAGCCCGCTACGGCGAAGTGGCCGCGGACGCTCTGCACGAGGTCCTAGTCGCTCGGGGGATACTGTTCCGCGAGGTGGAGCGAGAAGTGGGAGAACGCAGTGTAGGTAGGGGTTCCGCGGGCGAGGTCTCCGGCGGCCCGCCCACAGGGAGCCGGGCGGTGGCGCTCCGTCGTGCCGGCGCCCTCCCACCTGGCGACGCGACCCTCCGACCTGCCGCCGTGCCTACCTTCTCGGAACCGGGACTGCCGGGAGAGAGGCTGATCTTGCCTCCCGGGCCGCACGTCGATATGTCTGCGGTTGTGGTTGCGCAGATGTCTTCGAGTGGCCGACTCGGCGATTCGGCCGCCGGTATATTCCCCGATGGGCCTGGGACGGGAGAGTGGTATCGGTCACCACGGTACGGAGGATGTCCTGATTCTTGCGAGCGGACCGTCCGCTTGGCTCATCGAGTGAGCGGGCAAGTGATCGTCTCGCTAGATGCTGACGGCTCGCTGGCCGAGCATGGGTTCATGTGGGTGGTTGGGCAGGCGGCCGGAGCCGGGACCTATCTCGCCAGCCTGGCGAGTGGGACCCGAGTGGCCCGCCTCGTAGCTGCCGCCATCCTGGGGGCTGGTTCAGCCCCCTTGGAGGGGCCCGCAGAGCCTCGGCTCCAGGATAGCCCTCGCATTGGGCTATGGGAGGGCAGATCGTGATCCCAGTCGTGCCGGCTGAGCGTGGCTATGATGTGATCGTCGTGGGGGGCGGCCACGCCGGCTGCGAGGCCGCGCTGGCGGCGGCGCGCATGGGCCGTCGCACCGTTCTCGTCACCCTCAACGTGGAGAAGATCGCCCTGATGCCGTGCAATCCGGCCGTCGGGGGAGTGGGCAAGGGGCAACTGACGCGGGAGGTCGATGCCCTCGGCGGTGAGCAGGGGCGGAATACCGATCGGGCCTTTATTCAGATCAAGATGCTCAATACCTCGAAGGGTCCCGCCGTGAGGGCGCTTCGTGCGCAGGCGGACAAGCGGCTCTACGAAGACTGGATGAAGCACACGGTGTTCCACACGCCCGGGCTCGAGGTGTTGCAGGGCGAGGTGGCCTCTCTCGATGTTTCACGTGAAACAGTCCGGGGCCTGAAGCTGGCCGACGGCCGCAGCCTTCGAACTCGAGCCATCGTCTTGGCGACGGGAACATTCTTGCGGGCCAAGGTAGTGATCGGTGATCGGAGCTACCCTGCCGGCCGGGTCGGGGAGCTGCCCGCGACTCTGCTGTCAGACAGTCTGGTCAGCCACGGTATCGAATTGGGCCGTTTCCAGTCGGCGACGCCACCCAGGATCGACGGTCGTACCATCGATGCGACTCGCATGGTGATCCAGCCAGGAGAGGAGGGCGGCCTCAGTTTCTCCCACTGGGAGCGGCCGCGCCCTCGCACTCAAGTGCCCTGTTATCTGACCTACACGACTTCGCGGACGCACGAGGTCGTGGCCGAACATCTGCATCTTAGTCCGCTCAAGAGCGGATCGGTGAGCGGGCGGGGTCCACGGTACTGCCCTTCGATCGATCGCAAGGTCATCAACTTCCCGGACCGCGATCGGCATCCTGTCTTTGTGGAGCCAGAAGGCGCCAGGACGTTCGAGATGTACCTGCAGGGCTTGACCACCAGCCTCCCCGTGTTCGTCCAAGAGAAGATCATCCAGGCCACCCCGGGATTGGAGCATGCCCGACTCGTTCGCCCCGGTTATGCCGTGGAATATGACTACCTGGTGCCCCAGCAGCTCACATTGTCTCTTGAAGCCAAGACGGTCCACGGCCTGTTCTCGGCCGGACAGTTGAACGGCACATCGGGATACGAGGAAGCGGCTGCCCAAGGCATCATGGCCGGCATCAATGCCGCCCGATACGCGACCGGCGAAGAACCGGTGGTCCTTCGCCGGGATCAGGCCTACATCGGCGTGCTCATAGATGATCTCGTGACCAAAGGTGTGGACGAGCCGTACCGCATGTTCACGTCACGGGCGGAGTACCGTCTCCTTCTCCGGCATGACAACGCGGACGAGCGCCTCGCTGCCTTTGGTCACGCGCTGGGCCTGCTGTCGGCGTCGCAGCTTGCCGCCGTCGAGGAGAAGCAAAGGCTGGTGGAGGAAGCGGCCGACGTCATGGGCCGCCTGCAGGTGAGGCCTGGGGAGGTGAGCGACCAGGTGCTTGCGGACTTGGGCACGGCCCCGTTGACGGAATCTCAAAACGCGACCCAGGTGCTTCGACGCCCCCAAGTGACCTTCGCACACCTGCTCCGCATGCTCGATCCTGAGGCGCGAGATCGTCTCAGCGCGCTGCCATCGGGGGTGGTGGAGCAACTCGCCGTTCGCGCGCAGTACGATGGCTACATCCAGCGCCAGGTGGCCGAGATCGCCCGGCATAGGGCAACGGAGACCACCGTGATCCCCCTCACGTTCGACTACCACGGCTTGGAGGGCATCACGATCGAGGCCAGGGACAAGCTCAGCCGGCTCCGACCGGGCACGCTCGGTCAGGCTTCGCGGATCGCCGGCGTGTCGCCGGCGGATGTGTCTGTACTCATGATATACCTGCATAGATGGCATAGTATGGAGGTAGCCGCGTCAGCAGGTGTCAACGCTTGAATCTTCAGGAAACGGCCGCGTACGTTGCCTATGGGGTAACCGACGAGATGATCGCGAAGCTCGGCCACTTCGGCGACCTCCTTCTTTCGTCGCCTGTGAACGTTACCGCGATCCGGGATCCTCTCGGCATCGAACACCTGCATTTTCTCGATTCACTCTCACTGCTCACGGTGCCGGAGGTCAACGAGGCCGGCCGTGCGGTCGACGTAGGCTCCGGGGGGGGACTTCCCGCGATCGTGCTTGCACTGGCCCTGCCCCGTTTGTACGTCGTGGCGGTGGAGTCGATTCGCAAGAAATGCGTGTTCATCGAGCAGGCCGCGCTTCTCCTGGGTTTGTCCAACCTGAGCGTAGAGTGCGCCCGCGCTGAAGACCTTGGCCACTCCAGCCTGCGAGAGTCTTTCGACGTAGCTGTCACTCGGGCAGTAGCCCCCATGGCTGTCGTGGCGGAGATCTGCTTTCCCCTTGTCCGGGTGGGGGGGGTCGTCGTCACCATGAAGGGGCCAATGTCAGACCAAGAGCGTATCCAGGGGCGGAATGCTCTCGCTATACTGGGTGCTGAGGAGTGCCCCTCGCGGCAGGTGCGGTCCTTCCCGGGGGCGGAGAATCGGTGGCTGCATGTGGCCCGGAAGGCCTCCTCCACGCCGCCCGAGTATCCTCGACGTCCGGGCGTGCCGCAAAAACGTCCCCTGGGCGCGGGGTGTGCCGACGGAGGCAGGAGATCGTGATCTACGCGTTGGCGAATCAGAAGGGCGGCGTGGGAAAGACGACCACCGCCATTAATCTCGCGGCCACCCTTGCGCAGGCCGGAGAACAGGTGCTGCTCGTCGATATCGATCCGCAGGCGAATGCCACCACCGGACTCGGCGTGCGACCGGTGGATGGGGAGCCGACGATGTTCGAAGTGCTCCTGGGTGAAGTGGCATTGGCCGACGTCGTGCGGGACACCCCGGTTCAGAACCTTGCTCTTGCGCCTTCGTCGCGCGAGTTGGCGGGTCTCAGTGTCCTCCTGCCGGGGCTGGAGCGCCGGGAGTGGAGACTGAAGGACAGTCTCCGTAGGGCGACGAGTGCCGCCGGAGCTGGGTACAGCTTCGTGCTTATCGACTGTCCTCCATCGCTGGGTCTCCTTACGGTGAACGCCTTGGTGGCGGCCGACGAGGTCATCATCCCGGTTCAGACTGAGTACTTCGCGCTTGAAGGGCTCGCTCAACTGCTCGAGACGGTCGATGCTGTGCGCGGGGGTCTCAACCCGTCGCTACGGGTGGCGGGTCTTGTTCTGACGATGGCGGACGGTCGCACAAGACTGGCGCGGGAGGTGGAGGCCGAGGTTCGCGCGCACTTCCCCGACCTCACTTACCGGACCGTTATACCGCGCAATGTGCGCCTGGCTGAGGCGCCGAGCCACGGAATACCGGTGTCGCTGCTCGACCCGCACTGTCCTGGCTCTGACGCGTACTTCGATCTTGCGGTGGAGGTGGTGGAACGTGCCTAGCTCGAAGAAAGCCGGTCTTGGCCGAGGGCTTGCTGAACTCCTCGGGCAGGGAGCCACGCGCGTGCCGGGCCCGGCACGC
>CAZDGO010000063.1:0-9795 GCA_964504825.1 uncultured Gaiellales bacterium | reverse complement strand
CTGCGGGTGCGCACCAACGCCGACACGCCCGAAGATGCTGTGAAGGCGCGTGAGTTCGGCGCCGAGGGCATCGGTCTCTGCCGCACCGAGCACATGTTCATGGCCGAGGAACGGCTGCCGCACGTGCGCGATATGATCATGTCTGAGAGCCGAGAGGAGCGCGTGGAGCATCTCGCCAAGCTGCTTCCCTTCCAGCGTGACGACTTCGAAGGCATCTTTCGGGCGATGGCCGGTCTGCCGGTCACGATCCGCCTGCTCGATCCGCCGCTGCACGAGTTCTTGCCGGATTACACCGGCCTGATGGTGCAGTTGGAGCGCCTGAAGCTCACGGGTGGGTCGGCGGAGGACATCGCCGCCCAGGAGACCATGGCGCACAAGGTCAAAGTGATTCACGAGATGAACCCGATGCTGGGCACGCGCGGCTGCCGCCTGGGCGTGCAGTATCCCGAGATCTATACTATGCAGGTGCGCGCGATCATGGAAGCGGCCTGCAACGTCACGGCTGAGTCTGGAACAGTCCCGCTGGTGGAGATCATGATCCCCCTCGTCGGTTTCGCGAAGGAGCTCGAACTCATGCGCAGCCTGACGGTCGAGACGGCCGAGGTCGTGCTGGCTGAGCGTGCGTGCAGCGTCCCCTATAAGGTGGGGACCATGATCGAACTTCCGCGGGCCGCGATCACGGCCGACGAGATCGCCGTACACGCCGACTTCTTCAGCTTCGGCACCAACGACCTTACTCAGACCACGCTCGGCTTCTCCCGCGATGACGCCGAAGGCAAGTTTCTCACCTACTATCTGCGCGCTGAGGTGATACCGTCGAACCCGTTCGAGAAGCTCGACCAAGTGGGTGTGGGAGCCCTGATAGTGATGGCTGTCGGCAAGAGCCGCGCCGTGAAGCCCGGCATCAAGCTGGGCATCTGCGGCGAACACGGTGGTGAGCCCTCGAGCGTGAAGTTCTGTCATCGCACCGGGCTAGACTATGTGAGCTGCAGCCCCTATCGCGTGCCGCTCGCGCGGCTGGCCGCTGCGCAAGCGGTGTTGGAGGACGCCGGAGGCGACGCAGTGCGAGACTGACGCCGCAGACCTGTGCTAGGCAAGGAGGTGCCCGGGTGAAGCAAGAACGACCGGGCAGGGTGTCTCTGTCGGCCGAAACCTACGACGCCGGGCTTTCGCCGTTCGCGCAGCGGTCGAGTGAATCGCGGGGGCGCTCCCGGGAAGAGGAGTCCTGCTCGATCAGGTTGCCCTACCAGCGCGACCGCGACCGCATCGTTCACAGTAAGGCCTTTCGCCGGCTCAAGCACAAGACGCAGGTCTTCATAGCGCCTGAGGGCGACCACTACCGCACCCGGCTTACCCACACCCTTGAGGTTTCGGGGATCGCCCGCGCGGTGGCCCGCACGCTCCGTTTGAACGAAGATCTGGCTGAGGCCATCGCCATGGGCCACGATCTGGGCCACACCCCCTTCGGCCACGCGGGCGAGGACGCCCTCGACGCGGTGCTCCGCGGCATGGGCTACCCGGGGTTCCGCCATAACGAGCAGAGTCTGCGCGTGGTCGACGTGCTGGAGAACGAAGGCCGGGGGCTCAACTTGACGTGGGAGGTGCGCGACGGCATCGTGCGTCACACCGGCGACGATCGGCCGTTCACGCTGGAGGGTCGTGTCGTGCGCCTCTGCGATCGGGTGGCCTATATCAACCACGACATCGACGACGCCCTCCGCTCTCGCCTCATTCATCCCTACGATCTGCCCCAGGAGGCGGTGGCGGTGCTTGGAGCTACCGGTTCGGATCGCATCGACACCCTCGCGCACGATCTGGTCGACGCGAGCGAGGCCGCGGGCGATATCGTGCAGAGCCCGGCGGTCGGCAAGGCGATGGACGACCTGCGCACGTTCCTGTTGCGCACGGTGTACGCCCGGTCGCTGGAGGAGAGTGGGGGGAACACCATCCAGGAGCTGCTCGGGCATCTGTTCCGCCACTTCATGGACCATCCGGAGCAGCTACCGGAAGGGCTCTTCCGAGCGGGCGATCTGTCGGCTGCTCCGGCGCCGGGCGCGGCTTTGGACGAGCGTGCTGATCGCGTACGGGCCGTGACCGATCACATCGCCGGTATGACCGATCGCTATGCCGAGCAGGTCTATTTCGATGTCTTCCTTCCTCGTTCGTGGAGACGGTAGGGACTCGTGTGCGCCCTCATCAAGCAGAGCAGCCTGGACGCCCTGCTCGATGTGTCCGACATCGTAGAGGTGGTCTCGGGCTATACGAGTCTCCGGAAACGCGGCGCCACCCACAGTGGCCTGTGCCCGTTCCACCAGGAGAAGACCCCGTCGTTCACGGTCAGCGCCGACAAAGGCCTCTTCTACTGTTTCGGGTGTGGCGAGGGAGGCAACGTGTTCACCTTCCTCGAACATATCGAGAGTCTCTCGTTCGTCGAAGCCGCCGAGCAGCTGGCCCAACGGTTCGCGTTAGTCCTCGAATATGAGGACGGCGGCGGGGCCGATCGGCAGGCCAGAGGCGGCGAGAAGCGTCTGCTCGATCTGCTCGAGAAGACGGCTACGTTCTACCAACGCTTCTTGTGGGAAAGCAAGGAGGGTGGGCGTGCGCAGGAGTATCTCGAATCTCGAGGCCTACGGCGCGACGTGTGCGAGGCCTTCCGCGTGGGCTTGGCTCCGGCCGGCTGGCGCGGGCTCTACGGCAAAGCCCGGGAACAAGGGTTCACCGACCAGGAGCTGGAAGCGGCCGGTCTCATGGTGCGTCAGCCGGGCAAGACGTACGATCGTTTTCGTGCCCGGTTGATGTTTCCGTTGGTCGATCATCGTGGCCGGGTAGTCGGTTTTGGAGGCAGGAGCCTGGGAGACGAGTCCCCGAAATATCTCAACTCGTCCGATGGCCCGGTGTATCGTAAGGGTCGCCTTCTGTACGGGCTCTTCCAAGCCCGCAAGGCGATCGCGGAGGCGGATGAGGTGCTGGTGGTAGAGGGCTATACCGACGTGCTCGGGCTGTCGCAGGCCGAGGTGCACACTGCGGTAGCGTCGATGGGAACGGCGTTGACCGACGGCCAACTCGATCTCCTCACCCGTTTCACGCGCAACGTCACCTTCATGTTCGATGCCGACCGAGCCGGGGCGGAAGCGGCCGTCCGGTCTGGCGACCTTGCCCGTCGTCACGGGTTGCATCCCATGGTCGTCGTGTTGCCGGCAGGGTCGGATCCGGCGGATGTGGCCACATCCGGAGGTGCCGAGGCCGTCGCGAGGCTGACCCGCGGCAAGCTCTCTTTGCTGGGCTACGAGTTGAGGGGTGCCCTCGACGGCAGCGACGTCGCTACCGTCGAGGGCCGGGTGCGGGCGTTCGACGTGGTGCGCGAGATCCTCAGTCGGGCGGCCTCGCCCAAAGAGCGCGAGGAAGAGATGCGGGTGGTGGCCGATCGACTCCGCCTGACGTCGGACAACATCGAGCTATTGCTGCGAACGCCGCCGGCGTCCGGCTCCTCCGCTATGCGCGTCGAGGGGGCTATGCCCGGCGGATCCGGCGGCGCAAGGCCGGCCCGGTGGTCACAGGAAGATGTTCTGACGGCCTATCGGGAGCGACTGCGCTCGCCGGAGGCTACCGTAGAACGGGAGTTCCTCGTGTCTGCGTTCAGTCATCCGGAAGCGGCGCTGCCACTTCTCGACGGGATCACCCCCGAGCATTTCGTCGATCCGCTGCATCGCGAGGTGTTCCGTGGTCTACATCGGGTGCTCACGGCATCCGACCCGGCTCGGGAAGTGATCTCGCTGGCGGGAGCCGACACCGATATGGGTCGTTTCTTCGTGCGACTAGCGGTGGAGGCCGACTCCGCTCTATACTCGGCGGCGGTGCTGGGTGAACGTCATCTGCGCCTGCAAGAGCAGTTCCTTGCCCGCGAAGTAACGGATTTGCGGCGCTCGCTTGAGGAGGACAGCGTCGAGGCAGATACAGAACAACGACTTCTACGGTTGGAACAGCTTCTGCACCAAGTGAGGGCGGCGGCCACCGGGCTCGAGGAGGAGTAGGTCGGCTGTGGTGGATGAGCGCGACATGGACGGTCATGCGCTGCAGGCAGTGCTGTCGCGCGGGAGAAGGCTGGGGGCTCTCTCCACTGACGAGATCAACGAGATGCTGCAGGACGCGGATCTCACTCCGGGCGAGCTTGAGGCGCTCTATAACGAGCTGTCCGAGATGGGCGTCGAGATAAGCGAGCCCGCCGAAGAGCCTGAGTCGGCTCACGACTACTCCTCCGAAGAGCGGTTTCTACGGCAACTCGATCTGGCCATCGACCATTCATCCAGCGATCCTGTGCGGCTCTATTTGCAAGAGATAGGCAAGGTGGCGCTCCTTACGGCCGCCGAAGAGATCGACCTGGCCGAACGCACCCAGGGCCGGGACGTTGAGGCGAAACGCCGGCTGACGGAAGCGAACCTGCGCCTGGTGGTGTCCATCGCCAAACGGTACGTGGGCCGGGGATTGCTGTTCTTGGACCTGATCCAGGAGGGCAACTTAGGGCTTATCCGCGCGGTGGAGAAGTTCGATTCCACACGGGGTTTCAAGTTCTCCACCTACGCCACGTGGTGGATCCGTCAAGCCATCACTCGGGCTATCGCCGACCAGGCGCGCACGATCCGCGTGCCTGTGCACATGGTCGAGACCATCAATCGCATGAAGTCGGTGCAGCGGCGTCTCATACAGCAGAACGGACGTGAGCCCACCACCGGGGAGGTGGCCGCCGAGATGGATATCAGCCCGGCGGGAGTGCGCGAGATCCTCAGGGCGGCCCAGGAGCCCGTGTCCCTGGAGATGCCCATGGGCGAGGAGGACGACTCCGAACTGGGCGACTTCATCGAGGATCTGGAGGTCGACCAACCCCTCGAAGTGGTGGCGCGCAAGATCCGCCACGAGGAACTCCTGCGCGTGCTCGACACGCTCTCCGAGCGGGAGCGAAAGGTCATCGAGCTGCGCTTCGGCCTTCGCGGGGAGCAACCCCGCACTCTCGAAGAAGTGGGAGAGCGGTTCGGCGTGACACGCGAACGCATCCGGCAGGTGGAAGCGAAGACGCTCAACCGTCTCAAGAACTACCGGGACGCGCAGGGGTTGAAGGACATCCTCTGACGGTGCCCGCCGCCTGAAGTCGAATATGGCTAAAGTGTGCGCCGAGAGTGCCGATAGTATCAGCAAGAGTCTCCCATCCAGACTCCTCTCTCTCCTCTTAGGGCGCCCGATAGGGCGCCCTCTCCCTTTTCTGAGGCTGATTCTCTATAATCCCGTGACGCCCGCCGGGGTAGCTCCCTGCCGCCGGTCCCCGTTCACCAGCAAAGCAAGGAGGGCGCGACGGTGATAACCCGCGCCGAAGTCCAGCACATCGCCCGTTTGTCGCGCCTGCACTTCGAGGAGCAGGAAATGGAGCGTCTCCGACAGGATCTGTCACTCATCTTGGACTACGTGCAGACGCTGGGTGAACTCGACCTTGCCGGAGTGCCGCCTACGGCGCATGCGGTGGCACTGAAGAATGTGTTCCGGGCGGACGAGCCGCGCCCTGGTCTCGAGCAGTCGGCGGCCACAGCGAACGGGCCGCAAGTTGAACGGGGGCAGTTCCTCGTGCCTCGGATCGGGTAGGCGGGCCGTGGATGTGCTGAGCTTGTCGGCCGTCGAATGTCGCGCTCTGTTGGCGTCGCGTGAACTTTCGGCTCAGGAGCTCGTGAGCCTCTACATCGACCGCATCGAGGTGGTCGACGGCGACGTCCGGGCCTTCCTCGCGGTCGACGCCGAAGGCGCACTTCGCCGAGCCGCTGAAGTCGATGCCACCGACCCGGCGCTGCGCCGGCCGTGGGAGGGGGTGCCGATCGCCCTCAAGGATGTCTTGTGTGTGGAAGGGTGGGAGACCACGTGTGGGTCGCGGATCCTGGCGGGCTACCGGCCTCCCTACGACGCCACCGCCGTCGCTAAACTGCGCGAGGCGGGCCTCATCTTTCTCGGCCGGGCCAACATGGACGAGTTTGCCATGGGCAGCTCGACGGAGAACTCCGGCTACCATGTCACCCGCAATCCGTGGGATCTGGAGCGGGTGCCCGGCGGGTCCAGCGGCGGCTCTGCCGCCTGCGTGGCCGCGGCGGAAGTGCCGTGGGCCTTGGGCACCGACACGGGCGGGTCTATCCGCCAGCCCGCTTCCTTGTGCGGGGTGGTGGGGTTGAAACCCACCTACGGAGCCGTCAGCCGCTACGGTCTGGTCGCGTTCGCCAGCTCGCTCGACCAGATCGGGCCTCTGACCCGTTCCGTCACCGATGCCGCGGCACTACTGGATATCATCGCGGGGCACGACCCCCGGGACTCTACCAGCACAGGCCTGCCGGAACCCATCTGCTTACCCACCGCCACCGATCTCTCGGGCAAGCGCTTTGGTATCGTCACCGAGTACATGGGCGACGCCTGCGAGCCCGGGGTCATGCGGGTGTTCTACGACGCCGTGGCGGCGGTGAGCGCGCTCGGTGGACAGTGCGAGGAAGTGAGCCTGCCGTCCGTCGAGAAGGGCATCGCGGCCTACTACATCATCGCGCCGGCCGAGGCCAGCTCCAACCTGGCCCGGTTCGACGGGGTCCGTTACGGGCACCGCACCGCTCACAGCGACGATCTGCTCGAGATGTACACGCGTACCCGGAGCGAGGGCTTCGGCGCGGAGGTGAAACGACGCATCATGATCGGCACGTATGTGCTCTCTTCGGGCTACTACGAGGCCTACTACGGCCAGGCGCAGAAGACCCGTACCCTGATCATGCGCGATTTCGAGCGGGCTTTCGCACAGGTGGATTTCCTGATCTCGCCCACCTCGCCTACCGTGGCCTTCAAGGTGGGGGAGCGTACCGAGGACCCGCTGGCCATGTATCTCTCCGACCTGTGCACCATCCCGGTCAACTTGGCCGGCCTGCCGGGCATCAGCCTGCCGGCCGGTTTCTCCGAGGGTCTGCCGGTGGGCGTGCAGATCGTGGGCCCTCACTTCAGCGAGCAGGGCCTCATCGATGTGGCCTACGCGCTGGAACAGCGTCTAGACATCCAGGCGCGCCCTGCGCTGGGGGAGGTGCGGCCATGAGTGACGCGTCGGTGACTCCCGGCGTGGCGGACGGAGGCCGTCCCGGCGTGTGGGAGCCGGTGATCGGTCTCGAGATACACGTGCAACTCAAGACCCGCACGAAGATGTTCTGCGGCTGCGCGACCAGCTTCGGGGAAGAACCGAACACGCAGGTGTGCCCGGTATGTTTGGGTCATCCGGGGACCCTGCCCGTGGTCAACGAGCGGGCAGTGGAGTACGCCACCCGGATCGCGCTTGCGCTGGGCTGCACTGTCAGCGAGCACACGATCTTTCACCGCAAGAACTACTTCTATCCCGACCTTCCCAAGGGATATCAGATCTCGCAGTTCGACCTGCCTCTCGGCCTGGGGGGTCACCTGGACGTGGAGCTCGACAGCGGTGAGATCTTCAGGGTGGGCATCACCCGGGTACACATGGAGGAGGACGCCGGCAAGCTCGTGCACTCCGGGGGCGCCACGGGACGCATCCACGGGGCCGACCACTCGCTGGTCGATTTCAACCGCGGGGGCACGCCCCTGGTAGAGATCGTGAGCGAGCCCGACATCCGGTCGCCCGAGCAGGCCCGGAGCTTCCTCACCCAGCTGAAGAGCCTCCTGGAGCACCTTGACGTCTCCGACGTCAACATGGAGGAGGGGTCGATGCGCTGCGACGGCAACGTGTCGCTGCGCGTTGCCGGCGCGGAGTTCGGCACCAAGACCGAACTCAAGAACATGAACTCCTTTCGGTTTCTTCAGCGGGGGCTGGAAGCCGAGATCGATCGTCAAGAGCATATTCTCGAAGCGGGAGAGCGGGTGACGCAGGCGACCGTGCACTTCGACCCCACCACGGGCGGCATCTCGGTGCTCCGAAGCAAGGAAGAGGCTCACGACTATCGCTACTTCCCCGAACCGGACCTGACGCCGATCGAACTCGATGCCGAGTATGTGCAGCGGGTCCGGGCGAGCCTGCCCGAGTTTCCCGCCGCGCGTAAGGAGCGGCTGATGCGCACCTACGACCTTACGGCGTATGATGCCGGGGTGCTGAGTGCCAACCGTTCTCTCTGTGACTACTTCGAGCGCGTCGCCGACATCGCAGGTGACGGCAGGGTCTCCGCCAACTGGGTCACCGGCGACTTCGCGGCCTATTTGAACGGCGTTGGTCTTCAGGTCGAGCAGAGCGCTGTGGGCCCCGAGGCCTTGGCGGAGCTCTTGGGTCTCGTCGCCGAGGGCACGCTCTCCGGCAAGATGGCCAAGGAGGTGTTCGCGGAGATGACCGAAGGCGGTCGTGCCGCTCGGGTCATCGTCGAGGAGCGGGGCCTCGGCCAGATCTCCGACAGTGCGGCTCTCGAAGCTGTGGTGGCCGCGGTGGTGGTCGCCAACCCCGGTCAGGCGGAGGAGTTCCGCCAAGGGCGTGACAAGTTGTTCGGCTTCTTCGTTGGACAAGTCATGAAGGAGACGAAGGGCCAGGCTAACCCGCAATTGGTCAACGAACTCTTGCGCAGACGACTCACCGGCTAGAAACGAACTCAAAGCGCGACGGGGTCTGGCGCCGTGCCTATAATGTGGTCCGCCGCGCAGGTTCCGAGGTCCGCCGGGTTGAAAAGGCGGGGTCCGTCTGCTAAGTTGCAGTGTCTTTTTTCCGGAAGCCGTTCGGGCTGCCCGCCGTGTATCCGCCAGCAATCAGACGCAGTAGGAAGGTTCAGTGACCGTGCATCACTTGACGAGCGATCGAGACACCTGCCCTGTGCTCATGACGGCCGACATCATCTCGGGTAAATGGACTCTGCTCATCCTGCGCGATCTCTCCGAGGGCCTCAATCGCTTCAGCGTGTTGGAGAGGTCACTCTTGGGAATCAGCCCAAAGACCCTCTCCGAACGGCTGAAATCGCTCGAGAAGGCCGGGGTCATCACCCGCACCAGCTACGCCGAAGTGCCTCCGCGGGTAGAGTATGCGCTTACCGAACGTGGGATGGATCTCATCCCCTTGATCGATCACATGCGCGACTACGGCACCAAATGGCTCGTATCGACCAACGGCGCAGGGGCCGGCAGGTCGAACGGCGACTCGCACGGCGTTTGACGATCGCGATCTCGGCCGTCACCCGACCGTAGAACGGAGTGTCTGCGCTGGAGGGGTGGGCCATGAATAGCGAGGAAGTCGAGCACCTCGTCGAGCGTGGCCGTGAGCGCGGATACGTCACGGCAGAGGATATCGCCGAGGTGCTGGCAGAGGTCGACCTCACTACCGACCAGATCGAGGCCATCTACACCCGGCTGCTCGACCTAGGTATCGATGTGTCCGAGGATGACCCGCCCGATGCGGACGAACCCGACGAAGCCGCGCCCGAGAAGGCCGTGTTGCGGTCGGCGAGTGTGCACCACGTGGATGCCGCGCTCGATGTTTCCACTACGGACCCGGTGCGGATGTATCTCAAGGAGATCGGCCGGGTTCCTTTGCTGACTGCCGAGCAGGAAGTGTCGTTGGCCAAGCGCATCGAACGGGGCGACATCCGGGCGAAACATGAGCTTACCGAGAGTAACCTCCGTCTGGTGGTGTCCATCGCCAAGCGCTATCACACCGATGGCATGAGCTTCCTCGACTTGATCCAGGAGGGCAATCTGGGGCTGATCCGGGCGGTCGAGAAGTTCGACCACCGGAAGGGCCACAAGTTCTCCACCTACGCCACCTGGTGGATCCGCCAAGCTATCACCCGGGCCATC
>CAZDGO010000062.1:0-9907 GCA_964504825.1 uncultured Gaiellales bacterium | reverse complement strand
CCCCCAGGTACTGCACCAGGTTGTAGGTGAACGAGTCGTAGTTGTCGATCACGAGGACGCGCAGGGCCGACACCTACCCCTTTCGCCGTTCGAGTTCCCGCCAGAGTCGGGGCAGGTCGATATCCATCTCGGCCAGCAGCACCAGCAGGTGATACACGACGTCGCCCGCCTCGTACACCGTGTGGTCGACGTCGCCCTCGGCGGCCGCTTCCACGACCTCGCGGGCTTCTTCTTCCACCTTCCCCCCGATGCGGGTCACTCCGCCGGCGAACAGCTTCGCCGTGTACGAGCCTTCCGGTGCCGAGTGTCTCCGATCCTGGATGGTCCGGTAGAGATCGCTGACCGTCAGGAACAGCGGGCCGGTATCGGCCGATGACCGAAGCAGCCGTCCGTCGAAGCAGGTACGGTCGCCTGTATGACACGCGGGGCCGACCTGTTCCACCAGTGCCAACAGGGTGTCGCCGTCGCAGTCGTAGCGTAGCTCGTGCACACGCTGGATATGACCAGAAGTCTCACCCTTGTTCCACAGCGCCCCGCGGGAACGGCTCCAGAACCAGGTGGTGCCGGTCTCCAGGGTCTTCTGCAGAGACTCCCGGTTCATGTAGGCGAGCATGAGGACCTCACCCGTAGTCCACTCCTGCACGACGCAGGGCACGAGCCCGTGTGCCCCGAAGACGACAACAGCATCAGCAGCAGCGGTCGCGGCGGCAATCTCTAGGGCTCTGTGCGGCATGATTCCCCCTGAACGCTCCGGCTGGGACTCCTCCCTCGCCTGCGCGGGACGGGGTAGAGCGAAACGTGAAGTATCATACAGGTGGCCGTAGTCACTGTGAAGCGACCCGAAGCAGCCTCGGCATGCGAGCGGGCAGGGAGCCGAACCGACAACGAGGTGGACAAGGGATGCACGGCACGGCGGAGCTGATATTCACGGGCGACGAACTCCTCAGGGGCGACATCGTCAACACGAACCAAGCCTTCCTCGGCGAGTGCCTGCTGAACGTAGGCCTGTTCACCACACACGCTCTGTCCGTCACCGACGACGTGGACGCCATCGCGTCGGCCTTGCAGGCGGCTCTCGTCCGACGGCCCGACGTCGTGATCCTCAGCGGCGGCCTGGGACCCACCGAGGACGACCTGACCCGCGAGGCGGTCTCATCGGCGCTCGGACGGCCCCTTGAGCATCACGACGAGCTTCTGGAGCAGATCCAGGCCCGATTCGGGCAACTCGGCATCCACATGGGCGACAGCAACCGCAAGCAGGCTCTGATTCCTGAAGGGGCGACGGCTATTCCCTTCACCGGCACCGCCCCGGGGTTCTGGCTCGTGTCGGGGGACACCTTGGTGGCGGCTCTGCCCGGCGTTCCGCGAGAACTCGCCACGATGTGGGCCGAGACCGTAGAGCCCCTGCTTACGTCGCGACTGAGAGAGGCCGAGGCGAAGGAAGGACGATCAGAGCAGGGGATCATCGTCCGCCGGCTGCGTGTCTATGGCATAGGTGAATCCACTCTGGCCGAGTTGCTCAGCGATATCCCCTGGCGGGGACACGGCGTGGACATCGGCACCAGGGCGGCCCTGGATGGACTTACGCTCATCCTCCGCGCCCAACCCACGGCCGAGGCCCATGCCACGCTTGCCCGGATCGAGGAACAGGTGCGCGACATACTCGGCACGAAGATATACGGAACGGGAGACGCCGACTTGGCCGGTGTGGTGGGAAGTCTCCTCCGCGACCGCGGCTTGACCGTGGCGACGGCGGAATCGTGCACGGGCGGCCTGGTCGCGAAACGTCTCACCGACATAGCCGGTAGCAGCGACTATTTCCTGGGCGGGGTCGTCGCGTACAGCAATCGGCTGAAGACGGCACTACTCGACGTGGAACCCACGCTGCTCGCCGACCACGGAGCGGTCAGCGAACAGGTCACGGCGGCGATGGCGATCGGCGTCCGCAGGCGACTGGAAGCCGACTGCGCGATCTCAACCACCGGCATCGCGGGCCCCGGTGGAGGCTCCGCCGAGAAACCCGTGGGCTTGGTCTATGTCGGCACAGCCCTCGGCGATGATGTGCAGGTGCGCAGCTATACCATGTTCCGGTCGCGGGAGGAGATCCGCATCAGGACGGCGCAGACCGCCCTCGACGTATTCCGGCGCCGTTTTCTGGACCCACTCGACCGGTAGCGGGCGCCCTGACTGTTGGCGCGCCCCTGGCGCTCACGTGGCCCGCTGCAGGCTCGGCCGCGACGTGGTGCCGGGCGCGCCGCGACTACGGCGTCCGCGGCTTGCAGATGATCTCCAAGACCTCGAGGTCGAAGAAGTTCTGCGCGTGGGTCGGCCGCAGCACGAGGGCCGTGTCGAGCCCGTGCCCCGTACCCCCGCAGGCGATGATCTCTCGTTGGGGCGAGACCAGGCCGGCGTCGGCGGCCATGAGGCTGACCTCGATTGCCACCTTGACCCCTTCACCGAACCGCTTGAGAGTCTGCGCCATGAGTTCCTCGATGCCCCACGTGCCGAACTTCTTCCTCACCGAGCGACCCACTCCCCCGAACGCGTGCGTGGTCGTAAGCACCTTGGCGCCCCGCGCGTGAAGATCATCGATCACTGCGGCCGGGATCTCCTGGCGGCCCGGTTCGGTGTAACCCGTGGAGTGGGTCACTACTACCACCTGCAGCCCGACCAGTGTCTCGACCGCCGTGAGACCGGTGGTTCCCCCAGTGGACGGCACCACCACATCGGTGATGCCAAGCTCGGCCGCGCGCCTGTTCACGAGCTGGAGCACACGTTCCGAGTTGGTGCGGCCCCGATGCTCGAAGTAGGTGATCGTCGTCTCCACGCGATTCCTTCCATACACCGTCGAATCCAGCACATCCGTGGATAGTATAGTTGTTCAGAGGTTGGGTGACCCGAGAGCCGGTGAATGAGTCCACCTGTCGGGGTGGCTCGCGTGCACCGAGAAGGAGGATACGTGGACAACAGTCTCATCGTCGCGGTGGTGATCCCGCTGCTGCTGATCCAAGTCGGGCTGATCGTGTGGGCGTTGGTGGATCTCGCGAAACGGGAGCGCGTCAAGGGAGGGAGCAAGATAGTCTGGGTGCTCGTCATCTTGCTCTTCGAGTTATTCGGACCCATCTTGTATCTCGCGTGGGGCCGCGAAGCGTGAACGCCATCGTGCTCGATGGGCTCACGCGGGATTTCGGCGCATTCCGGGCGGTCGACGGCCTGACCCTGGGCGTGCCCAAGGGCGAGGTCTACGGTTTCCTTGGACCGAACGGTGCGGGGAAGACCACTACTCTCAAGATGCTGGCCGGTCTCCTCTCCCCCACGTCAGGCCAGGCCAAGGTGGCCGGCGAGGCGGTGGGTTCGGGTACGTCGAGCCTGAGTCTGCGGCGCAAGGTGGGCTTCCTGGCGGAGGAGCCGTCGTTCTATCCGTGGATGACGGCCGAGGAGTCCCTGGTGTTCGTTGGACGGCTCTTCGGCGCGAATGCCACTGAAGCCCGACGTCGCGCCGACGAGCTACTCGAGATCGTCGACCTGGCCGATCGCCGCAAGGACCGTATCCGCGGTTTCTCGCGGGGGATGCGCCAACGACTCGGCATAGCCCAGGCGCTGATGGGGAAGCCCGAGGTGCTGTTGCTCGACGAGCCCGCTTCGGCGCTCGACCCTATCGGCCGCAAAGAGATCCTCGATCTCATCGCCTCCCTACGTGGAGAAGCCACCACCATCATGTCGTCGCACGTGCTCGATGACGTCCAGCGCGTGTCCACCTGGGTCGGCATCCTGCGGCAAGGCCGCCTGGTCGCCGAGGCGCCGCTGAACGATCTTCTGCAGAGCTATGCACGGCCGGTGTTCCACCTCGAAGTGGCCGGTCTGGAGGAACGGGAACACGTCGCGGCCCGGCTGCGTGGCGAACCGTGGCTGCGGGAGATCGTGGGCGAAGGCGGCGGCCTGCGGATACTCGTGGCGGACCCCGAGGCGGCGCAGCTGCGTATCCCCGGCCTGGTGGCCGAGGTGCAGGCTCATCTGGTGGAATTCACCACGGTCACCCCCACCCTCGAGGACGTCTTCATCTATCTCATGCGTGGCGAGGCGCCACCCGGCGACACGGACCACCTGGACGCCCAGGCCGGCGCAGATCACCCCCAGCCGGAGACCGGAGACGGCGACGCGCAGCCGGCCGGCTCCCGACAGGAGGCGCGATGAGGGTCTTGGTGGGCAAGGAGATCCTCGAGCTCAGGCGCACGTTCCGGTTCATCGTGCTGCCCGCTCTCTTCCTGGTCTTCGGCATCACCGGGCCGGCGATCATTCGGGCGCTCCCGCTGATCATGAAGAACGCCGGGGGACAGCAGTTCGACCTGCAGATGCCCGAGTTCGGGCCTGCGGACGGGCTCGCGCAGTTTCTCCAACTCACGCGCCAGATGGGATTGCTTGCCGTCATCGTGGTCTACATGGGCATCGTCGCCGGGGAACGCAAGGACGGCACCCTGGCCATGCTGTTCGTAAAGCCGGTCTCGCGGCTCGATTTCCTGTGGGCACGGTGGGCGGTCAACGGCGCCTACGTGCTTGTCTCGTTCCTGCTGGGATGCGCGGTGGCCGTCCTCTACACCCTCCTCCTGCTGGGTCGACCCGACTACGGAGCCATGGCGGCGGCCACCGGCCTTTATCTCACCTACGTGCTGCTGGTGTTCTCGTGGACCACTCTGTTCTCGGCCTTGATGCGCAACTCGGCAGCGGCCGCGGGACTGAGCGTCGTACCCTTGTTCCTGCTCGGGTTGCTGGGCTACATCTGGAAACCCCTGGGCCTGTATGGTCCCTACGGCGCCACGGCGGCCGGAACCGCTGTGGTCGGGGCGGCGGGGATGCCGTCGGTGCCCGTGCCGGGGTCGGCTCTGATCAGCGCTGCCCTGAACGTGGCCCTGTGCGTGCTCTGCGTCCTAGGGGCTTACCGCGCACTGCGTCGAGCCGAGCTCTAGGAGCTCCAAAGAGCCCACGGGCTCGTCTCAGAATGACGCTTCGCCGACAGGGCGCGATGGGCGTGTATCGCGCCGGCCAGTGCGTCCCGGCGGCCGAGGCTTCGTTCCGAGCCGAGCTCTAGGAGCTCGCTTCGCCACCGATGGCGTCGAGCCGTTCGGCGAGAAGCGCGCCTTCGGCCGGAGAGGCGCCGACCACGTACTCCCACGATTCGTCCGGAGCGTATACGCGCACGTCGACCGAATCGCGCTCGCGGCCTTGCCCATAGCGCGCCACCAGCGCCGCCGCTTCGCTCAGGGTCTCCTCGACCGCGGGACCGGCCGCCAGAACGCCTCCCTGCGGCCCGCCGACCTCGGTGGCCTCGAGCACGGCGACCAGAGCATGCCGCAGGTTGTAGAGCCGGCGGTTCTCCAGGTCATCGCGAGGGACGATGATCCACTGGCCCGTAGACGAACGGAAATGGCGACCCGCCTTCATCAGGGTCACCTGGGGCATGCTCACCTCGGGGAACTCATCGAGCAGAACACCGAGCCTCGCCGCGAACACGGGGTCGGTGAGGAGACATCCACCCGCGGGACACGGATAGTCGTTGATGCCCATCTCGGCCGCGAGGTCCATCTGTTCACGCCGGCCTCGGCCCACGATGCCCAGCAATCGTTCACGATCGACCAACCCAGACAGCTCAGGCTCGGTGGGCGGCAGATGTTGAGCCGACAATGGCCGCAAGACCCGGCCGACCAAGCCGGCCTCTTCCTCGATGATCTCCATAGCCGCGCGCCGCTGGGACATGGGCCTCTGCCCCACCACTTCACCGGTGACGAGGAAAGTGGCGCCGATCTCCTCCATGTACTCAGCCGCACGCTTGAAACTCAGGATGCGGCAGTCAAGGCACGGGTTGAGCCCCCGGCCGTGACCGTGGCGGGGGTGGCGCACAGCCTCGACCAACGCCGCGGAATTGTTGACCACTTTCAAAGGCACGCCCAGTTGCGACGCGGCGGCGCGCGCCTCCGAACGGCACCCGTGGGACGTGCACGTGCAGAACGGCGTGACGAAGTTGATGGCCGCGACCTCGATGCCCTGGTCGACCAACAGCTTCACCGCCAAGCGGCTGTCGAGCCCCCCAGAAAGCAGCGCGACTGCCTTGCCTCGTGGCATGCGTGAGTACTCCTTGCGTCGAACGGTGAGAGGCGTCGACGCAGTTCACGCGAACGCCGGGCTTTCATTCTAGCCCACATCCCCCGATCCGCCCTGTGCCTGCAGGGCGAGCAAGATCTGCTGCAGTTCGATGACGCGGGTGCTGAGCGCCGACAACTCGGTCGCCAAGCGTCCGCTTGCCTGACCCACCTTTTCCCCGGCCTCACCCTCGATGGCGTCCTCTTGGATGAGCTCCTCGATCTCGTCGAGGTAGAAGAAGGCCTCGTCCAGCTTCAACTTCACTTTGTCCAGATTTGCGATGATTCTCTCCACGGTGTCCTTTCCAGGTCGCGTGTGCCAAGTCCGGCTCCGCCGCGGACCGTATGTCCGCGCCCCCTTGTTGTACCACACCAAGAGTCCCTAACCGACCATGATAGGCTGAGATCGCCCCTGAACCGAGGAGGTCAAGACGATGATCGAACGGGTTTTTCGCATCGAGGTGGATGGAGGGCAGGTCGCCGCGGTACTCACGCGACCCGATAGCTGCCGGCCGGAAGTGACGCCCGGGCTGGTGCTTGCCCACGGGGCGAACAACGACTTGAGCCACCCATTATTGGTCGCGGTCGCCACATACCTGACCGAGACGGGCGCCGCCAGTGTGCTGCGCTTCAACTTCCCCTATGTGGAGCGTAGGGCTGCCACGCCCGATCGTCCCGCCGTGCTCGAGGCCGCCTTCCGACGCGCCCATGACGCACTCGTGGACGACGAGGTGTGCCCGCCGGGCCGCGTGTTTCTGGGCGGCAAGTCCCTTGGAGCCCGCGTGGCGGCGGAATTGATCTCGCGCCGTCACGAGGGCGAGGGATTACCGGCCTCCGGACTGGTACTCCTGGGTTACCCGCTCCACGCGCCCGGGCGCAAGGACCGGCTGAGGCTCGAACCTCTCCGTCGTATCGACGTGCCCAGCCTCTTCGTGGAGGGCACCCGTGACCCATTCTGCGACCTCGACCTGCTGAGACCCGTGATGGCCGGGCTCGACGTGCCCGCCACGCTACACGTGGTAGAGAGTGGGGGCCACTCCTTCGAGCTACGCCGTTCCTCGAGCCGCACGCTCGAGGATGTGCACGATGACGTAGCCGAAGTGGTGGCCCGCTTCATCACAGAACACGCAGGCTGATCCTATGCCGTCCGCCGGTTGCGTTTGGCCACGCGCTCCCGCAGCCCAGCCGCGCTGCCCGCCGACAGCCCCAGGCTGTCCAGCTCACGCTCAAGCTGAGGCAGGGTGCCCTGCCCGTCGAGATATCCGTTGATCCGCGCGGCTGCGGTCGAGCGGATGAAGTCGGCCTCCACCGGATACATGGCCCGGAACTCATCCATCAGGTCGCGGGCGTGGCGCAGCCGATACTTCTGGTGGTAGTCCTCCGCCTGGTAAAACGCGCTCAAGGGCAGGATCTCTGTGCGCACCGGCCGACCCAGAGCGGCCTCCAGCCGGTCGCGCGAAGCCAAGGCGGCCTGCTCCTGCTTCGGGCCATTGAAGAACAGCACTGTCTTGTACTGGGTCGACAGCAACGTGCGCATCGGATCGTGCGCGCCCCAAAACAGTTGAAGAAGCTCCTCGAACGGGATGCGACCCGGGTCGAAATCCACCTGCAGGCTCTCGGCGTGGTCACCGAGGTCGTGGTAGGTGGGGTCCAGCTTCTCGCCTCCCGCGTAGCCCACGCGGGTGCGGATGACGCCGTCCAACGCCCCGAACTGGGCGTCTGGTCCCCAGAATCAGCCCAAGGCGAAGGTAGCCGTCTCGAACTGAGCGGGAGCAGCCAGGTCTATCAGAGGCAGTGGACGTACGAGGTCCGGCGCGGACTCCGCATGCGCTGCCGACGCGCGCCATAGGTTCATCGTGACTCCTCAGTGGTGTCGTCGCCATCCCGTTCCACCCGCGTCTCGACCGCCGCGAGGTCCAACGAGGCCGAGTTCATGCAGTAGCGCAGGCCGGTCGGTGCGGGACCGTCGGGGAACACGTGCCCCAGGTGCGAGCCGCAGCGGCTGCAGACCACCTCGGTGCGGGTCATCCCATGGCTGCGGTCGGCGTGTGCTTCGACCACGTGTTGGGCGATCGGCCGGTTGAAACTTGGCCAACCGCTGCCCGAATCGAACTTGGCTTCGGAGCTGAACAAGTCCTGCCCGCAGGCGACGCAGTGGTAGATGCCCGACCCATGTTCATCCCAGTATTTTCCGGTGAATGCCGGCTCGGTGCCGTTCTCTCGTGCGACACGATACTGTTCGGGCGTGAGGATGCGCCGCCACTCTTCTTCGCTGCGCTCGACGCGAGCGGGGGCTGTTTCAGTGCTATCGCTCATGGCTCATCGGCTTTCTCCGCGGCTCAGCCGCGATACCTCCTGTGGATGCTACAAGGATGATTCCCTAAAGCTGCAATTGATACCCATACGATTCCCCCAGTCCTGACTCGCACACCGCGCGCAGCCCCGCCTCGAGGGCCGGGCCTTCAAGCGCCCGATACGGAGCCCGCAGATCGCCGGCCGGCATGCCGAGCGCCCGCGCGAGCGATTTCACCGCCACCGGGTTCACCACCGAGTAGGTGAAGAAGAACAGCGGCAGGAGGCGCAGGTACGTCTCGCGGCAGGCCTCGGCGTCGGCGAAGGAGGTCCAGGGGGTCGAGATAGTGGCCAACTCTCGGGGAGCGATGTTGCCCGTCATATTGGCCGTTCCCTGGCCGCCCAGGGCCATCACGGGGATAACCAGGCCCAGATTGGGCGAGTCGCAACACATCAACGAGAGGTTCGCGGCGCCGGCGGCCTTGGCCGCCGCAAGCTCGGCGATCTGGCTCACCCGGCCCGTCGACTCCTTCAAGATCACGATGTTCGGATGCTCCGCCAAGCGGATGATCGCGGACGCTGGCAGGTCGGTCTTCACCCGGGTAGGGTTGTTGTAGATGCCGATGGGGATCTCGGCGGCGTCGGCGACTTCCAAGTAGAAACGCACGGCGTCTTCAACGGGCGCGCAGATGTACGCGGGCACGGTGATGATCGCTCCATCGGCTCCCTCGTGCGCGGCGTAGTGGACCAGATCGATGGTCGACTCGGTGTTGTTGCCGGTGCATCCGTAGTAGAGGGGCATCCCGGGTCTCTTGTACTTGACTGTCTCATGGATGATGCGTCTGCGTTCCACCCACGAGAGCAGCGACACCTCCCCCGTGGACCCCATGATCAGCAACGCGCTCGTGCCGTGCTCCTGATGGAAGTCGATCCACGTTTGGAAGCCCGCGTAGTCTACGGAGCCGTCGTGGTTGAACGGCGTTATCAGGGCTACGAAGGAACCTTCGAGTCTGGGCTTCTCCACGATCTGCTCCTTGGTCTCGGTAAACATCGCCCCCGCCACCGGCGACATGACGCCAGGCGACGGCACGTGCATCCTACCGCACCCTCGGTCTGAAGCCCGCCACGATCTGGCGTACGTGGTCCCTCTCCCTCCACACGAGCACCGCCGCCACGAGTAGGTAGAGCGCAGCGAATCCCAGCCTCACCTCTGTTTGGGGGAAGAAGAACTGGACCGCGAAGAGCCCGAACAACATCCCCGCTTCCTTGAGGCTGAACTCCAGATTCATCAGAATGGCCAATCCAAGCATCGTCTGAGCAGCGGTGAGCAGGAACTCCTCCACCTGACGCCCGTCGAGACTTAAGGTGAGCCCTCCGCCGCCGAGGGCGTGAGCGATAGGGATCGTGCCCACGAGCAGGGTCCACTGGTTGACTTTCGACGAGAGCAAGGTGCCCATGGCTGCATCACCTTTGAGACGGGC
>CAZDGO010000061.1:0-9944 GCA_964504825.1 uncultured Gaiellales bacterium | reverse complement strand
CAGATAGAGGTGGCCTTCGACATCGACGCCAACGGCATCACGCATGTGTCGGCCAAGGATATGGCTACCGGGAACGAGCAGAAAATCGAGATCAAGAGCTCCAGCGGACTCGGTGACGACGAGATCAAGCAGATGGTGCGCGACGCCGAGGCCAACGCCGATGAAGACCGCAAGAAGAAAGAAGTGGTTGAGGCCAAGAACCACGCTGAGAATCTGGTGTACTCCACGCGCAAGTCGCTCAAGGACCTGGGAGACAAGGTCGACGGGGCCACCCGCGACGCCATCGATCGGTCGGCCAAAGACCTGGAAGAGGCGCTCAAAGGTGACGACGTGGAGCTGATTCGTCGGCGCATGGGAGAGTTGCAGGAAGCGGCCTATAAGCTGAGTGAAGCCGCCTATCAGCAAGCGTCGGCCCAGAGTGATGGCGGTGCCGGAGGCGCACATCAGGGCGGCGGCGAAAGCCCCGAAGACGAGGTCGTCCAGGAAGCCGAGTTCGAAGTGATCGATGAAGAGAAGTAGAGGGGGGGAATCTCGATGAGCGAGGCCAAGAGGCGCATCCCCATTGCTGACGATCCCTCCGCGGCTGCCGCCGCGGAGGGTCACTCGGCCGACCCGACGGCCGACCCGAGCGCGGAGGGCGACGACGTATCCACCGGACTCCCGGACGGTCTTGAGCTTGAGGACCTGGAGTTCGACCCACTGGCCATAGTCGCCGCCGAGCGTGACGCATATCTGGACGGCCTGCAGCGACTTAAGGCGGAGTTCGAGAACTTCCGCAAACGAGCGGATCGTGACGTGCTGGAAGCGCGCGCCAGGGCGCGAATGGGCCTGTTGGCCGAGTTCCTCCCGGTGCTGGACAATCTTGAGCGTGCCTTGAACGCGGCGGAGCATCACGAAGAGGGTAAGGTGCTCGAGGGTGTTAGGCTCACGCACAGCATGTTCGCCGACCTCTTGCGCAAGGAGGGCGTCACCGAGGTGGATCCACTGGGCGCGGTCTTTGACCCGCATATGCATGAGGCCCTTATGGCCCAGCCGTCTGACCGGGAAGAGGGTACGGTGACCGCGGTCTTCGAGCGCGGCTATGTCTTTGGCGACAGGGTGCTCCGTCCGGCCAAGGTGGTCGTCTCGGCGGGACCCGCGAGGGAGTGACACCATGGCCAAGGGCCAGCGAGATTTCTATGAGGTCCTGGGAGTAAAGCGCGGCGCCTCCGGCGACGAGATCAAGAAGGCGTACCGCAAGCTGGCCCGGAAGCACCACCCCGACGCCAATCCGAACGACCCCAAGGCTGAGGAGCGCTTCAAGGAGGTCTCGACCGCGTACGAGGTGCTCTCGGAAGCGGACAAGCGCAAGCAGTACGACGCTGGGCCGAGTGCGTTCTTCGGCCGAGGCCAGGGTGGGTTCGATCCACGTACTCAGGGCGGCCAAGCGTTCACCGACTTCGGCGATCTTTTCGGCAACCTGTTCGGTGGTGGCGCTGCCCGCAGACGCGAACCGCGGGCCGAGCGCGGTCGCGACCTTACCGTCGAGGTGAGGTTGTCCTTCGAGGACTCTCTGCGGGGGGTCACCACCAAGATCAGCGTGCCCAAGATGGTGCAGTGCGGCACGTGCAGCGGTTCGGGCGCGGCCCCGGGGACCTTTCCGCAAGTCTGCCCGGAGTGTCGAGGGCGGGGGGTCACGAGCCAGAGTCAGGGCTTCTTCGCGCTCTCTACCCCATGTCGCCGGTGCGGCGGCGACGGCACCGTGGTTGACACGCCATGCCCGACCTGTGAGGGGCGCGGGGTGGCCCATGCGCTGAAGAAGTACACAGTGCCGTTGCCGGCGGGTGTCAAGGATGGCACCAAGATACGCCTCAAAGGGAAGGGTGAAGTAGGCGGCCGCGGCGGTCCGCCGGGCGATCTGTACGTAGTGACCAGGGTAGAGCCGAGTCCGGTGTTCGAGCGGCGGGGATGTGACCTGCTGATCGAGGTGCCGGTGACCTTGACCGAGGCTGCTCTAGGGGCAACGGTGCAGGTGCCGACGGCGGATGGTAAAGTGGCCCTCAAGATACCGGCGGGGATCCAAGACGGCACTCTGTTACGTATCCAGGGAAAGGGAACGCCGCGGCTGGGGGAGACGGGCATGGGCGATCTGCTTGCCCGCGTTTCCTTGGTGACGCCCCGAGACCTGAGCGACAAGGAACGTGGCTTGCTTGAGGAGTTCGCCAAGCTCCACGCCCACGATCCGCGCCGCAGTCTGCCGGGCTGGGCAACGTAGGCTCCGTACGACGCTGCCCAGCAGGGGGTGGAGGCACATGAATCCCGACGACATACGCCGACCGTTGTTCATGATATCGGTGGCCGCTGAGCTCGCCGAGATGCATCCGCAGACCTTGCGCATGTACGAACGGCGGGGTCTCATCATGCCGAATCGCTCGTCGAAGCAGACACGGCTCTACTCGATGGAAGATGTCGACCGCCTGCGCTATATCCAGCGCCTCACTGGGGAATGTGGGCTGAACCTCGCCGGAGTCGAACGGGTTCTGGAACTCGAGACCGCCCTGGAAGAGTTGGAGTCCCGTGTGCGGCAGCTCAGGGGCGAGATCGAGGTGTTGGCCGCCGAAGCCCTGCAGGAGGTGGAGCAGGTGCATCGTTCGTACCGGCGGGAGCTGGTGCCGTTGGCCGCGCGCGAGGTAGTCATCCGGGCCGCCGCCATGCGCCGCCGGTGACCCCGCGTCCGTCCTTGAGCGGCGCGTGGGATGACGTCCCTGCGGGGGAGCCGGTGCCGTGCGCGAACCATCCTGGTCGCGAGACCCGCGTGCGCTGCAGCAACTGCGGCAAGCCGATATGTCCGGACTGCATGGTCTATTCCGCCGTGGGCATCAAGTGTCGCGAGTGCGCCAGACAACCGCGCTCCGCGCTGGTCGCTCTCAAGCCGGAGCGTGCGGTGAGGGCGGTGCTGGCCGCCCTGGGGGCAGGGACGGTGGTGGGTGTCGCCTACTACTTCCTTCTATCGACCGCGGGCTTTCTATACTTCCTCTTCTTCTTGGGGGCGGGCATCGGGTATGTGGTCGGTGAGGCCGTCGTGCGGGCGAGTGGCCACTATCGGGGCGTCGAGACGGCGCTGATAGCTGTGGGGGGCACGCTGTGGGCGTTCTTGAGTCCGCCGGTGTTCGCCTCGCTGGTGCGTTTCGGGCTGCGCTGGGATGCGGTAATCTTCACGGTGTCACGGGGTTCGGTGACCACCTGGTTGGTCATGGCGGTTGCCGGGTATTTCGCTTGGCAGCGGAATCGCTGATCTGGGGCGCCGCCCCGCGCGGGGCGAGAGAGGGCGGCGATGAGTGAGTGGGGCAAGATCAAGAGCTTCCTGTGGGGGGGGTTGCTCGGCGGGCTCTTGGGGTTGGTCTTGGCTCCGCGGCGACGGGTGCCGGCGGTAAACGCAGTACGCTGGCGGCCCGACGATATGCACGCGTTCTCGGACGCGCCTTGTTATCGTGACGACGACGAGTTCACCTGATAGAGAGGGGTGCGGCTCATGGCCGACATACCGGTCTACCGATGGGACATCGTTGTACCGGCTCACCGCTACGTCTTCGCAGTCTCGAACGGCGAGATCGAGGAGTTCAACGAATCGGGTGACGAGCCGGCCGATCGTTTCAAGCGTTACCAGGCGATCAAGGCGGACCATCCCGTCCACGGCATGATCGTGTGGCCCAACACGGTGCTCTTGCGCGGCCCGATAACGGCGATCGTCGACCCCGGACTGGTCACACAAGGCTCACCGTTGCTTCTTGGGCTGGAGCGGTTGGGGGTGGAGCCTGAGTCGGTGGATCTGGTCATCAACACGCACCACCATGTAGACCACACCCACGCGAACTCGTACTTCCCCGGGGCGACTGGTGTCCTGCACCGGTACGAGTACTATCAGTACACGTCCGACTATCGACTGGGTTATGAACCTCCCAACCTGCGCCTGCTCGAGGGCCGGTGGGGCGAAATCGCTCCGGGGCTGCGCTTTGCACTGACTCCGGGGCATACAGTGGGCTCCATCATCGTTGTGGCCAAGGTGGCCGAGGGAAACCTCATCGTGGCGGGCGACACTGTAGGCCCCCTTCCCGAGTACTTCGACAAGATGAAGCTGCCCGACGGCTTCCCGAATCGACATGAGATCATCCAGAGCTGGTGGCGGATCCGCGATTTTGAACCCGACATCATCATTCCGGGCCACAATCCACCCATGGCGTTCGCCTAGCTCGGTTGTGTCTCCACCCGTCGCGTTAGGCCGCACTCCGGCCGGTGCCGCCCTCGGCTCTTTGGCACTCTATCCATGGGAGTGCCAAACTCCGCGGAGAATGTGGTTCACTAATGATGCTTCATCGGGTATACTAGCCCGCGAGCGACGCTAGGAGGTTCGTGCCGTGCCTACGTATGAGTACAAGTGTGGCGACTGTAGCCACCAGTTCGAGCGTTTCCAGAAGATGTCCGACGATCCGGTGACCGAGTGTGAGTCCTGCGGTTGCTCCGTCCAGCGGATTCTTTTCCCGGTGGCTGTCCATTTCAAGGGCACCGGGTTCTACACTACCGACTACGCACGCAAGAAGACCCTCGCGGCATCATCGGGCAACGGGTCTGCGGGCGAGACATCTGCCGGCGAGACCTCGGCCGATTCAGGCGAGAAGTCCGCTGCACCGGCGGAGTGCGCCGCGTGTCCCAGCAAGGACACGAGCGCCTGCGCGGCGTCGGGCGCCTAAGCCCGCATAACGGCGGCGACCGATGAAAGACATCGACGGATCTGAGCCGTCCCTGCCGCACCCAGGGGTGCCTGGTCAGACGACGTGGGCGTCACCGCTCGGGGCGTGGCTTCGGGGTTTCCTCCAAGATCCTACGTCCAACGCTCCGTCGATCGGCTGGGTGTTCGAGACGTTGCGGGTCGAGCTGGAGAAGGCGCCCGTGCTGGGCGTTCTCTTCGTCCGCCTCGAGTATTGGGGTCGGGTCGGGGAGCTGTGCGGGTGGACTGATTTCGAGCGTGTCTATGGGGCGGTCTCTGGGTTGGCGCTGGATATGATGGGCAAGGGTCTGCGCCGCTTGGACCTGCCTGTCGACCTGGGACTGCACGGTCAGGGTCTGGCTGTGTTTCTCTCCGCTCCGCGCAGCGACATACCTGTCGAACTGTCTTTGATCGACGCGGTGGCTGAGCGCGTAACCGCGGCAGTGCGCGACAACCTGAGGCAGGAACTCGATCCTTTGGTGGCCGAGCGCATCTCGGTAGACGTGGGCGCAGCGTTGTTCCGACGCCCGGAAGGCGATGGCACGTTGGAGGAAGCCGTCTTGGCCGGTCTCGTGGCGGCCGACGCCGCGTCGCGGGAGAAGGAGTGCCGGCACCTGCGGCAGCTCTCTTCCCAGCTCGAGCGGGCCTTGGACGAAGGGCATGTCGAGGTCGGCTATCAGCCCGTGGTCGATGCCGACACGAGCCGAGTCGTCGGCTTCGAGGCCCTGCCTGAGGGTCCCAGCTATCTCGAACTGCGCTTGGGTGACGTGCTCCTCGACGTGGCCCGCCGGTCTGGCCTGAGCCGTCGGGCGTATGACACATATCATGCCGTCGCTCTCGCTGGGGCCGAGGGATCGGTCACCGGTGACGACCTGCTTATCCTGCACGTGAGCGCCCAGGAGTTGCTTGAAGCAGCCGTTCGGGTGTTCTCGGCGCTCTTCCACCGCACGAAGACCTTCCTCAGTCCGGCGAATATCGTCTTTCTTGTGGAGGCTTCGCAGGTGTCCGCCCACTTTCCGCCTGTGCTCGCGGCGTCACGCTCGCTGGCGGAAATGGGCTTCAAGTTCGGCGTGAACCTGGCCTCCGACGGTCCGCTGCCCCTCGAGTTGCTGCGGGAGCTGGATCCGGATCTGCTGCGCATCGGCGGTCGCACGGTGTATGGGATCGGCCGGCACGAGGACGAGTTCGAGCTGGTGGCGTTGCTGTGCCGCTTTGCCGAACAGCATGGCATGCGTGTGATCGCCGCCGATTGCTCGGAGCGCGACGAGGTGCGTGCGCTGAGACGGGCCGGCGTCGGCCTTCTGCAGGGTGATCTCCTGGCTCCGCTGGCGAACCGCCCTGCAAAGATCGAAGTGACTGTTCCGTAGGCGGCTCGGCTCCCTCTGACGCTCCTCGGGGGCACGTCGACGATCCTGGGCTGGTCCGGTTGCCCGGTCGGCGTCCCCGCATCCTTCTCACCAACGATGACGGCATCGATTCGCCGGGTCTGTACGCCGTCAAGCGGGCTCTGGACCCGATCGCCGACGTGACTGCGATCGCCCCCGACCAGAATCGCACGGGGGCGGCCCGCAGCATCACCATGCACACGCCGCTCTGGGTGGAAGAGGTCGCGTTCCCCGACGGCACTTCGGGGTTTGCCACCGACGGCACGCCGGTGGATTGCGTGCGGTTGGCGGCTCTCGGCTTCCTGGATCATCCCCCGGAACTCATCGTCTCGGGCATCAACCTCAGTGGCAATCTGGGCGACGACATTACCTACTCCGGCACGGTGGCCGCCGCCTTCGAGGGCATTATGTTGGCCATCCCTGCCCTGGCCGTCTCCGCCGACGACTACCACGAGGGTTACGACCTCAGCGTGCCGGCACGCGTGGCCGCGCGTCTGGTCCGCCTGATGCTGACCCACGAGTTTCCCGCCAAGACCCTCCTGAACGTGAACTGCCCCGATGTGTCGTGGGAGCGTCTGGGCGGTATGAGGCTCACATCGTTGGGCAAACGGATCTACGGTGACAAGGTGGAGTTGCGGGAGTCGGACGGCAATCGGCACCGCTATTTCATCTACGGTGACGCGCTTGGCTACCATCACGAGCCGGGCACCGACTTCGAGGCTATGGCCGACGGATGGGCGTCGGTGACGCCATTGCACTTCGATCTGATGTCGCGGGACGCCTTGCCGCTGCTTCGGGAGTGGGATCTGGATCTGCGCGACGAGCCCGGCTACGTTGGCGCCCTCGACGTCCGCGCTCAAGCGGAAGCCGATCTCGCGGCTTCCGCTGTGGCCGGACCCGCGACCGGGGTCGCACCGCCCGCGGGTGCACCGCTTGCAGCTCCCGGCGACACCGAACCTCTCGACCCCGCTCCGCTCACGGTCATCTTCGACCTCGACGGCACGGTGGTGGATTCGGTGGAACTCATCGTGCGCTCGTTCGACCACGCGGTCGGCAGTGTGCTCGGCTTGGAGCTGCCGCGGGAGCGACTTATCGAGCATGTGGGCAGACCCTTGCGGGAACAGATGGCGCTGCTCGACGAGGCACACGCTGACGAACTGGTCACTGTCTACCGCGAATACAACCACCGCGAGCACGACCGGATGCTGCGCCTCTTCCCGGGCATGGCCGAGCTGCTGCTGCGGCTCCGTGCCCGGAACGCTCAGCTAGGCCTGGTTACGTCGAAGTCGCGCGCCACGACCGAGATGGCCTTTCGACTCACCGGGATCGATCGGCTCTTCGACGCCACGGTCTGCGCCGATGAGACAGAGAAGCACAAGCCTCACCCCGAGCCCTTGTTGCGCTGCCTCGAGTTGTTGGGCGCCGCCGCGGCGAACACCGCCGCCGCGCCGGAAACCGTCACCGCCACCGCCACCGCGGCGACAGATACCGCGATCTCCGTCACCGATGTCACACGCGCCGTGTATGTCGGCGACGCCCCGTACGATCTGCAGGCCGCGCAGGCCGCGGGGATGACCGCGGTCGCGGTCGCGTGGGGGGTCTTCCCTGCCGAGACGCTGGCCGCCGAGCGGCCCCAGCGGCTGGTCCGCACGGTGGACGAACTGGCGGCGGTGCTCGGGCTGGGAACCCGTGGGTGAGGCGACGAGACACACCGAGGACGAGATAGCCCGGCGGCTCGAAGAGCTGCGCGCGCAGATCCGCCACCACGACTACCGATACTACGTCCTGGATAGCCCGGAGATAGCCGACGCCGAATACGACCTTCTCTTCCGCGGGCTGCGCGCGCTGGAGGAGGCTCATCCCGAAGTGGTGACCCCCGACTCCCCGACCCAGCGCGTGGGGGGCGAGCCTCTGGCGGCTTTCGGCGAGGTGCGTCACCTGGAGCCCATGCTGTCCCTGGCCAACGTCAAAGACCCGGGGGAGCTGGTTGCCTGGCATACCCGGGTGATGAAGTTGGTGGCCGAGGCGGGGTTCGATCTGGGCGAGGTGCGCTTCTCGATGGAGCCCAAGATCGATGGGCTGGCGGTCAGCCTGCGCTACGAGGCCGGGCGGTTCGTCACCGGCGCCACTCGAGGCAACGGCATCGTGGGCGAGGATGTCACGCAGAATCTGCGGACCATCGCGGCGTTGCCGCTGGCGATGCGGCCTGCGCCCGAACCCGGCGTCATCCCTGCGGTGATGGAGGTGCGCGGCGAGGTCTACCTTCCCCTGGCCGCTTTCGCGCAATTGAACGAACAACGCATCGCGGCGGACGAATCCACCTTCGCCAATCCCCGCAACTCCGCCGCCGGCTCTCTTCGTCAGCTCGATCCGCACGTGACGGCTTCGCGGCCGTTGTCGGTCTGGATCTATGGCGTGGGCTACGTGGAGGGCGACCCGTTCACGAGTCAGTCGCAGGTGCTGGCGTGGCTGCGCGACCGTGGGTTGCGGGTGAACCCCGACGTATGCACCGCGACGACGCTCGACGAACTGATAGAGACCTGCCGCCGCTGGGAGGAACGTCGGGCCGACCTGGACTACGACATCGATGGGGTGGTGGTCAAGCTGGACGGCCGGCGTATGCAGGCGGCTCTTGGCTCAGCCGGCCGGGATCCCCGTTGGGCGGTGGCATATAAGTTCGCTCCTACCACCGCTCAGACCCGCCTGATCAAGATCGGCATCAACGTGGGCCGCACCGGCACCCTCAATCCCTTCGCCGTGCTGGAGCCGGTGCTGGTGGGAGGCGTGACTGTAGGCTTGGCGACGCTGCACAATGAGGACGACATCCGCCGCAAGGATCTTCGCGAGGGTGACGTGGTGATCGTGCAGCGGGCCGGCGATGTGATACCGCAGGTAGTGGCGCCTCTCACCGACCTGCGCACGGGCTCGGAGCAAGAGTTTCGCATGCCTGCCGAGTGCCCCTCGTGCGGCACGCCTGTCGTGCGGGCGCTCGGCGAGGTGGCGGTCCGCTGTCCCAACCCGGAGTGTCCGGCGAAGCTGGTGGAATCCCTCAAGCATTTCGTGGGCAGGCCGGCCATGGATATCGATGGGGTGGGCGAGAAGCTGGTGCAGCGGCTCTTCGAACTCGGGTTGGTGCGTGATCCGGCCGATCTCTACCGGCTGCGCTATGAAGATCTGATGCCGCTTGAGGGCTTCCAAGACCGGGCCGCCCGCAACGTGCTCGCCGCGATCGAGGCTTCGAAACGGCGGCCTTTCGAGCGGGTGGTCTTCGCCTTGGGGATCCCGCACGTGGGCGGGCAGGTGGCCGGGTGGCTGGTGGAGCACTTCCCGTCGATGGAGGCGTTGCGTGCGGCGACGGCCGAGGAGATGGGGCAGGTGGAAGGGATCGGGTCGATCATCGCCGAGACCGTGGTGGCGTGGTTCGCCGAGCCACGCAATCTCGACCTGGTGGGTCGGCTCGCGGCTGCTGGAGTGGGGATGGAAGCGGAGGGCACGGCGGCGGTCGCCGGCGGGGCCGGCGCCGGCAGGCGGGACCCGGGACCACTCTCGGGGAAGACCTTCGTACTCACCGGCACGCTGGTCGCTCTTACTCGGGAGGAGGCCACGGCTCTCATCGAGGCCGCAGGCGGCAGAGTCACGGGCTCAGTGAGCGGCAAGACCGACTTCGTGGTGGCGGGCGAAGCGGCGGGATCCAAGCTGGCCAAGGCTGAGAAGCTCGGGGTCACCGTGCTCGACGAGGCTGGGCTACGCGGACTCGCGGCTGCGCGGGGCGGCTTGAAGGCCGCCGACCGATAGGTCGCGCGGCGACGCGCGAT